>CANSTR010000003.1 GCA_947649935.1 uncultured Clostridia bacterium | reverse complement strand
AGTGTTGGAAAACCTAACTTAGCAATAAGCCAAGGCGTCTGGCACTTAGCCTACTAAATTCTGTATCGTTTGTTGACGGATTAAAATACTATAATAAGTTAGAAACTTATGCACTAATGAGGCAGACATCAGATAATTTGTGTAGAGAATATGGACTTTCTGTTTTAAAAGAAAAGCCTACTGGAAAATATAAAGTGGACTATACACAATTTTATAAAGGGTATGTGCAAAAAAATAATTATCACACACAAACAAAACAAGATATTGATTATGCAATTACACAGTCAAATGCCTATAAAGAATTTGAAAATTTACTAAAAGCAATGAATTATGAACTTATTTATAGAGCAGGTAAGTTAAGTATAAGGAGAGATCCATACACAAAAAATATAAGAGTAGCAAGAGCATTTGGAGATGATTATACAGTAGAACAAATAAAGGCAAGAATAAAAACAGAAAAAGCAATAAAACTACCATTTCCAGAAAAGCGTTCAAATAGAATATATATTTATAGAGGGAATATAAGAAACAAGAAAAAGGCAAAAGGAATTAAGGCATTATATTTATATTATTGTTACTTATTAAAGATATACCCTAAAACAGAAAAGAAACACAAAACACCAATTTCCATTAAAGCAGATGTGCAGAAAATGGAAAGAATATCAGAGGAGGCAAGACTTCTTTGTAGTAATGATATTAAGACTACAAAGGAGCTTTCTTTATATATGAATACCCTAAATGAAGAACTTAAAAATCTCGAGGAGGAGCGAGATAAACTTTACTATCAGAATACCAAGCTGAAGAAAGAAGAAAGACAAGAGAATTACACAAAACTCTCTCATATAGCAGGCAAAATTCAATTTCTAAAACACAAAATAAAAATGTGTAAGGAAATTGAGGCAAGAGTACCAAAGATAAAACAAAATCTAAAAGAATTAGATGAGAAAGAACAAATACAAAAAGGAAAGGAGAAAAAAGACTATGAGTACATCAAGTGATAGTGCCGAAGAAATGGTACGATTAAGTTTAGAGGGATTTGAAGTTGTAGCAAAACTAACAGGAAGTATGGCAAAAGAAGTAGCAGTAATGTTATATGCTATGTCAAAAGAGCGAAACGAACACAAAACAGGTAAAGTAGGACTAAATAAAATGCTAAAAAGTAAGGGCAGTTTTAAAATATTCAGTATTAAAAAAGAAAACCTAGAAGACTTTAAAAAAGGTGCTAAAAAATACAAAATTCCATATAGTGCAATATATCTAAAAGGCAATGTAAATAAAGATGGTGTTATTGATATTGTAGTTAAGGAAGATGACGCAGTTTTAGTCAATAGAATAGTAGAAAATTATAACTTAACAACAGTTGAACAATCGAAATTAGACGAAGTAATAGAAAAAGCAGAAAAGGAAAATCCTACACAAGCACCAAAAGAAAAAACAGAAATTCAAAAAGAGATTCAAGAAAAAAATACATCACAAGATTTACTAAATAAGCTAATGAAAAAACAAAACAATAAGGAGGAAAATGAGAACACCAACCCCAGTAACATTCCAGTTACGGAGAAAGAAGTTCCATCAGAGAATTTATCGAAAGCAAACGAAAAGACGGAGGGGACTAAAAAGGAAGAAAAGCCATCAATAATGGAAAAGCTAGACACGATAAAAAAGCAGAGAGAAGAAAAAGAACAGCAAAAGGCAAAAGAAGAAACAAAAGAAACACCAAAACAAGAAAAATCAAAGGAAACAAAACACAAACAGCCTAAAAAGAAAAATAGAAAAAAGGAAAGGAGCAAATAAGTTTATGAGTATGATAAACGATATTATAAAAAGTGCAGTTAATAATGTGCAAAATAGCAAAGAAGAATTTAACAAAGAAGAATGGGGAAAAGGAAAACAACAAGACAGAGAATTTGCATACAACACACAAGATGAAATGGCAACAAAAATAACAGAAAGTGGAGAACTTTATAAAACCTACTTAAATGTGCAAAGTAAATTTCCAACTTATTCAGTAGGAAATGCACTACTTGTAACAGCACAAAACCCAAAGGCTACACAACTAAAAGACGCAGAGGGGTGGAAAAAAGATAATATAAATTTTGCAGGAAAACCAAACAAAATAATTATATTAGAACAGGGAGATATTTACGAAAGAGATGATGGAACAGAGGCACAAAGTTATAATCCTAAAAATGTATATGATATTTCAGATATGAGAGTAAAAAGACAACTAAATACAGTACCATTTTCAAAGGAAAGTATAATGAAAGCTGTATTGTCTATGTCGCCAGTTGAAGTAACAATAGTAGAAAATTCTTCTAATAATAAGTTAGTTAATTTTAATGCAGACAAGAGAGTGATAGAAGTATCAGAAAAAGCAGAAGTAGAGCAAACGATAAAAGGGTTAGTAAGAGAAATTGCAAGTATTCACACATTATCTTTTGCAGATTCAGAACTAAACAACTTTAAAAATGAAAGTGTTGCATATATGATATGTAAAAGATATGGAGTACCAACAAAAGATTTTAATTTTGAAAGAATACCAGAAGAATTAAAACAGATGACACCACAAGAAGTAAAAGCAGAATTAGGAAAAGGTCGAGAATGCTTTGAAATACTAGCAGAGGGAATGGACAGAGATGTAGGAATGCAAAACAGAAATAAAACTAATAGAGAATACGAAAGGTAGGAAGTTCTATGGAAGATGAAAAAAGAGTAGTTGAAATGGACAGAATAGTTTATGCAATTATAATAAATTCTCTATTAAGTATGAAAAATGAATTAAGACAGCAAGAAAAAGAAACAGACTTAATAGATAAAGTTATTATAAAAGTTGCGAAAGCACCATCTAAAAAGCAAAAGGGAATATTCCACCGAAAAAAAGGAGATAGAGATGAAACAAGATAATAGAATATATGTAATACTAACTATTATTGGAATAATACCTGTTATATGGCTTGCACTTTTAGTAGCACCATTATTAGACGGAGGACTTGCAAAAATAATAAATGAGTTGCCAGTAGCACTAAACACACCATTTAAAATAAGTATTGTAGAGAATAGTATAAAGACTGTTCTTATTTTTTTATTTTGTTATTTTATAGGAATAGGAGCATATTTTTCAACTAGAAAGAATTATAAAAAAGGTAAGGAACACGGCTCAGCTAAATGGGGAAATACAAGAGAAATCAATAAAAAATACAAGCAACTACCAGAAAGCGAAAACAGAATACTAACACAAGATATAAGACTAGGACTAAATGCTAAAAAACACAGAAGAAATCTTAATACATTAGTAATTGGACGGAAGTCGGTGCAGGTAAAACATTGTTTTATGCAAAACCGAATTTATTACAAGCCTCTAACAATTCATATATCATTTTAGACCCAAAGGGCGAAATTTTAAGAGATACAGGGTATATGTTAGAACAAAAAGGTTTTGAAGTGAAAGTGTTAGACCTAATCAATATGAATTTAAGTTATGGTTATAATCCGTTTAAGTACCTAAAAACTGACAATGATGTTCAAAGACTTGTAACGAATTTGTTTAAGAGTACAACACCAAAACGGAAGTCAAAGCAACGATCCATTCTGGGACACATCAGCCTCAATGTTACTTATGTCTTTAATCTTTTTGTTGAAATATGAAGCTCCAGAGTATGAACAAAATTGATATGGTGCTAGAATTATTGAGGGCAGGAGATGTAAAAGAAGATGATGACGAATACGAAAGTCCATTAGACGAACTATTTAAAATGATAGAAGAAATAAACCCACAGCATATAGCATTAAAATATTATAGGAGCTATCATTCTGGTTCAGCAAAAACACTAAAATCAATTCAAATCACATTAGCCTCTAGGTTAGAAAAGTTTAATTTGCGAGATTTAGCAAACTTAACAATGGAGGACGAAATGGAGCTTGCAAGTATTGGAGAAAAGAAAGTCGCACTTTTTGCGTTAATACCAGACAATGACACATCATTTAATTTTATTGTTTCAATGCTATATACACAAATATTTCAGCAATTATTTTATATTGCAGACCATAAATACAAAGGTGCATTGCCGATAAATGTTCATTTTATAATGGACGAGTTCGCCAATGTTAGCTTACCAGATGATTTTGACAAGATTTTAGCAACAATGCGTTCAAGAGGGGTATCAGTTTCTATAATATTACAAAACCTTGCACAATTAAAAACGCTGTTCGAGAAACAATGGGAAAGTATTGTTCGGAAATTGTGATGAACTCTTATACTTACGGACGGAAATGAGCAGTCCACACACAAGTATATCAGCGAACTCCTACGGCAAAGAAACTATTGATACAAACACCTATCGGAAAAAGCACAGGACATTCTGGAAGTTATAGTACAAACTACCAAATAGCAGGTAGGGAGTTAATGACACCAGATGAAGTCAGAATGTTAGATAATAAATATGCTCTTCTATTTATAAGAGGAGAAAGACCAATAATAGATTTAAAATATAACACTTTTGCACACCCTAACATCAAACTAACAGAAGATGGAGGGTACAAACCTTATATTCACGGCAATACAAAAAATGCTATTGCTACTATATCAATAGATACCAATGCAAGTGATATTAAATGCAAGGAGTATAAAGATATAAGAAATTATGAAATCTTAATTGATGAAGAAATAGATGAATACTTTATGAAAGAATCTAAAAAAGATAACTAATCTTGAAGAAAAACAAAATAAGATAAATATGCCCTCTCGGAAAGAGAGGAATTTTTTATGAAAAAGAAAATAAGTAAACAAAAATTATTAAGTATAGGAATGAAAATTTTTACAGTTGGAGCTGTATTATTAGTTGGAAACAATACAGTATTTGCAACAGATGACCCATTAGCTGTCATCAATAATCTAAAAAACTTTATGTACCAAATTATAGGTGCAATAGGTGCAATTTTGCTATTATGGGGAATTGTGCAAGTTGGTATGGCTATAAAATCACACGATCCAAGTCAGCGTGCTAACGGATTTATGACGCTTGCAGGTGGAGTAATTATAGCTTTTGCAAAACAAATACTAGAACTAATTTTAGGTTAGAAAATTGAAGAAAAACAATAAAAGAGATATTGCCCTCCTATAAAAAATATAGGAGGCGATAAATTTGAGTGATAATTGGATTGTAGGTAATCTACAAAATGCAATCAATACTTGGAATGGGAAACTAGGCGAGATATGGCAGTTAGTTTCACAAACACCAGAAAATTTTAAAGGTCGGTGGTATATGGAATGTAATTACTAATATACACGGAGCAGTACAAGCAATACGGACTAGCATTACTTGTAATATTCTTTTTAGCAGGAGTAATCAAAACTTGTAATTCATTTTCAGAAGTAAAAAAGCCAGAACACGCATTCAAATTGTTCTTGCGATTTGCAATAGCATATACAATAGTAGTTTATGGACTAGACTTAATGCTTGCAATATTTAAGATAGTACAGGGCATAAGTTCTACAATAATGAGTTCGGCAGGTTTTGGAAATAGCACAAGTACAGTTATACCTCCAGAAATAATTTCAGCAATAGAAAGTTGCCGGATTTTTCGAGAGTATTCCACTATGGGCAATTACGATTATTGGTGGACTATTTATAACTGTACTTTCTTTTGTAATGATAATGAGTGTTTATGGTAGGTTTTTCAAACTTTATTTATACACAGCAATAGCACCAATTCCACTTTCAGCAATGGCAGGAGAGCCATCACAAAGCGTGGCAAAGAGCTTTATAAAATCTTATACTTCAGTATGTATGGAGGGAGCAATTATTGTGCTTTCTTGTATTATATTTTCACTATTTGCGTCCACACCACCAGCAGTTGATATGAACGCACCTGTTGCAACGCAAGTATGGAGCTATATTGGAGAGCTAGTTTTCAATATGTTGGTACTTGTAGGAACTATAAAAATGAGCGACAGAGTTGTGCGTGAAATGATGGGATTATAGATGAAAGGTAGGAAAAGTATATGAGTACAATAACACACCAAACAAGACAATTAAGTTTTGAAGATATACAGTTAAAAAAGAAAATGAGATATGAACAAATACTAAATAGACTTATAAAAGGAAATAAAACAGCAAAAGAAATAGCAGTTGAATTGTTTGAATTAAAATTAATACCTAATGCAGAACGAAATTACACAGCACCACGACTAACAGAGTTAGAAAAAATGGGTTTAGTAAAAGCAAAAGACAAGAAAATATGTCAATATACAGGCAAAAAAGTAGCAATTTATGAAATTACACCAAACGGCATAAAAAAGTATAAATTATTAAATAAAGACAGAAATACCAGACTAGAGAAAGGTTGTGAAAGCTATGAGTGAAAATGCTAAAGATAATTATATATTGATAGAAGACATCAAAGGAAATAAAGACTTGCACGAAATAGCAAAAAAGATACATTTTGAAGATGGGATGGGGTATCTACCAAAGACTACAACTAGAAAACAATTTATTGACGAAATAATTGGAGAGATAAATTGGCAATTAGAAATGTCAAATCCTTCAGTACCTAAAAATGTATTGACAGAGGAATTGAAAAAGATGATAAAAATTGCAGAAAAAGAAGAAAAGAAACAGGAAAGGAGCAGATGATAACCTATGGAACAAACCAATATAGAAACAGTATGGCTTATAGAAGATAATGAGTTAAAAAAGGCAAATAAGAGAGTTGCAAAAGTAAATTATAATGGAACAGAAATAGCTGTATTGAAAACAGAAGTGGGAAGTTATGGGCAAGAGTATTTATTTAAAGATAAAGACAATGAATATTGGAAAATGAATATAGCAGGAATTGAGCTCAAAAAGTTTATTAGTGCTAGTATAGACAGTACGCTAACAGAAAGTAAAAACTATTGTGATCATGTTATAGAAAAGCTATCTACATTTGATTTAAAAGAGTTCTTTACAAGAAAAATTGAAAGAAAAAATTACTTCAATAAATGTGAACTAGCATATATTTCTAAACATTTTCCTAATATGTATGATATGGCTAAAAATAGCAGAGAAGAATATATTGCAGAAAATAAAAGAGCAGAACAAGAAGAATTAAAAGCAAGAAAACAACAGGAAAGAGAAACAGTAAAGCAAGTAAATACAGAATTTAAAAGGCAATTAAAAGAAATAAAGCAAAATATATACAAAGGAGAAACAATAAAAATATTTGATTTTAAATTTTATAAAGATAATGAATATAAATTTACTCCAGACACACAAAATTGTGTGCTTTTTTTAGCTAAAGAATATGATATAAAAATTCCACTTGCAACACAGGGATTTATCAATAATAGGCTTACAGATTATAATTTTAAAACCAAAAAGGGATTTTTTAAAGCTACTAGCAACAAAAGGTGTAGCCAAACAATGTTTGAATATTTAGATAAAATCTATGATAGCGTAAAAAAAGAATTGAAAAAACAAAGAGTATGTGAAAGATAGGAGGAAAAAACTAATGGAGAAAGAAACTGTTGACAATATAATGTATGAAGTTAATCAGTTAGCAAGAAGTAAAGAGTTTACTAATGCAAAAATAGAGTATGTATTAGTAAATAAACAAAATACAAAACATTCTATTGCTATAATAAATGACCAGAATAATGAATTGTATGAGGTAACATTAAAAGATAATGAAATAAATCCTGCATTAGACTGGGCATACAATATAGATGATGATGTTTTTGCACATTTAGAAAATGAATACGAAATAGGATTTATGAGTTTAGAATTTCATTCTGGTATATGGTATCAAGTTGAGGATATAGGTATAGAAGAATTTACTCATAAACTAGGACTACAAAAATATCTAAAATACTGTAAAGATAATGGAATTGATAAAAAAACTATTTGTGAAAAATTAAATACAAATTTAACAGATATAATGCAATATTACAATGAAAAAACAGATTATATAAAAATAGAAAATGGGCAAGTACAACTTCCACAAGAAAAATATCAAAAAGAAAGTGAAGTTAGTTATATAGCATTTTGTTTAGGCTATGATTTATTAAATGATAAATTAAGTCAATCGGAAAAAGACGAATGCGACAATGTATATGATTTTTGTAATTATTTAGCTAAAAAGTTTATAGAAACAGATTATTATAAAAATGCGTGGAGATCCACTTATGATAGTTTGAGAGAATGGCTTGAAGATAATAAAGAAATCATACAAAGTGAATATCTATGCTATTTAGAAAAAGATAATAAATGTATTCTTGAAACAGGAGAAAGAAATAATGATAAAGTAGCACTTGTAGAACATCAATTTAAAGATGGAACAAAAGAATATATTGTAGCTTTTCATTATGAGGTAGATGATAAAAAAGTAAACTGGGGATATGGCTATTATTATGGAGATGATTTGAAAAAAGCAAAAGAAGATTTTGAAAAAGTAAAAGCAGGAGGAAATTTAGCAGATACATTTAAGTTGCAAACAAGTGTAAATGACGAAGTTAGAGAAACAGTAGAAAATAAAAAAGAGTTTGTTGAACAAGTAATGAAAAAGCAAAAGAAATCAAAGGAAAAGGAGAGATAATCACTTATGGAAGTTAAGATAAATAAGGAAATAAGGCAGTACAAAGAAAATATATTCTTTGGCTTAACAATGAGGCAATTTGTATGTTCGGCATTAGCTTGTATTGTAGCAGTAGGAATATATTTTATAACAAAACCAATATTCAATAATACAGGAACTGTATCGTGGCTATGTATGGCAGGTGCAGTTCCTTTTGCGTTATTAGGATTTGTAAAATACAATGGAATGACAGCAGAGAAGTTTTTTATAGCTTGGGTTAAGTCAGAGATATTAACATCGAAAAAACTGACATTTAAACCTAATAATCTATATTTGGATATGTATAGGCAATGTGAAAAAGGCAAGAAGAAAGCTAAAAAAGTAAAACAAGACAAGAAAAGGAAAAAGAGCAAAAAGAAAACAAAAATAGATAATAAATAAAATTAAAGAAAAACAGTATTGAGATTTTACCTCTTAAAAGGAGGTAGGATTTATGAAAATAATTGATTTATTCAAAAAAGATAAGGAAAAATATATAATTCCAAAGGGTGTGCAAGATGTCATACCAGTAAAAAGAATATGGAGAGATGGAGTATTTTTAGTGGGTAAAAACAAATATTCCAAAACTTTTAAATTTACAGATATTAACTATATTGTAGCAAGCGAGGAAGATAAAGAGGCAATGTTTTTAGACTATATGCAAATACTTAATTCTTTTGAGTGTGAAATGCTTGTAAAAATTAGTATATTAAATAGCAAAATGAATGAGCAGAATATAGAGAACAATATTAAAATAGAAAATGAAAAAGACAAACTTGATAGATTAAGAAATGAATATAATAGGCTAATAGATGAGGGAGCAAAAACAAGCAATGGAATTGTGCAAGAAAAGTATATAACAATAACTATTAAAAAGAAAAACTTGGAGGAGGCACGAACAGCTTTCAGAAGAATAGCAGTAGACTTAAATAAACATTTTAAAAAGTTAAATTCAGCTTGCATAGAGTTAGATTCAAACGAAAGATTAAAAATGCTACACAACTTTTATAGAATAGGAGAGGAAAGTAGTTTTAATTTTGATATGATAGACAATATGCAAAAAGGACACAGTTTCAAAGACTATATATGTCCAGACAGTTTTGAGTTCAAAAAGGACTACTTCAAAATGGGAGATAAATTCGGCAGAGTAATATTCTTAAAAGAGTATGCCTCATTTATAAAAGACAGTATGATAGCAGAGCTAACAGACATTAGTAAAAACTTAACATTAACAATAGATATATCGCCAGTAGCAACAGATGAGGCAATAAAAGACGCAGAACGAATATTGTTAGGAGTAGAAACAAATAAAGCTAATTATATAAGGAAACAAAGTGAGAATAATAATTTCCTTGCGTCAGTTCCATTTGATATGGAACAGCAGGAACAAGAGGCACGAGATTTCTTGAATGATTTGATGACACGAGATCAGCGTATGTTTTTAGGACTAATTACAGTTGTATTTATAGCAGACACAGAAAAAGAACTAGAAAATACAACAGAGGCAATATTAACAACAGCTAGAAAGAATTTGTGTCAGTTTGGTATATTAAGATTTCAACAGCTTGACGGACTTAACACAACACTACCTATTGGAATTGAAACAATAGAAACATTAAGAACACTAACAACAGAAAGTCTAGCAGTATTTATGCCATTCAAAGTACAAGAGGTACAGCACCCTAAACGGAATATATTACGGACAAAATGCAATTTCTAAAAATATGATATTGCTAGATAGAAAACAATTATTGAACGGAAACAGTTTTATACTTGGAGTTTCTGGAAGTGGAAAGAGTTTTACAGCTAAACAAGAAATAAGTTCAATAATGCTAAAAGAAAAAGACGCAGATATAATAATTATTGATCCAGAAAATGAATTTGCAGGACTTGTAAAAGAACTTGGAGGAGAGCTTGTAGAAATATCTTCAACAAGTAAAAATCATATAAACGCAATGGATATGAATAAATTTTATGGAGATAATGCGAATCCGATAGTATTAAAATCGGAGTTCGTGCTTTCACTATGTGAACAATTGATGGGAAAAGCATTAGAGCCACAACAAAGGTCAATAATTGATAGATGTACGGCAAATGTATATAAAAAATATCAAGATAATGACTATGAGGGAGAGCCACCAACATTAAAAGATTTTAGAGAAGAACTACTAAAACAAAATGAGAAAGAGGCAAAAGATGTAGCATTAGCAATAGAATTATTTAGTAATGGTAGTTTGAACACTTTTGCAAAACAAACAAATGTAAATATTCATAATAGGTTAGTTTGTTACAATATATTAGAACTAAAAAAACAATTACAACCTATTGCAATGTTAGTTATACTAGACAGTATTTTCAATAGAATAACAGCAAACAGACAAAAAGGAAGAAGCACATATATTTATATTGACGAGATATATCTTTTATTTCAATATGAATATTCAGCTAACTTCCTTTTTACTTTGTGGAAAAGGGTTAGAAAGTATGGAGCTTGTTGCACAGGTATTACGCAAAATGTAGAAGATTTATTACGAAGTGATTTAGCAAGAACAATGCTTGCAAATAGTGAATTGATTATAATGCTTAATCAGGCAAGCACAGACAGAGCAGAACTTGCAAAGCTATTAAATATATCAGACCAACAATTAAGTTTTATAACTAATGTAGAGGCAGGACACGGATTATTAAAAATAGGAAATTCGCTAATACCTTTTGTAAATAAATTTCCAAAAGACACCGAACTTTATAAATTGATGACAACAAAATTAAATGAGGTTATATAGAAAGAGGGAGCAATATGTATAAAAAGTTCTATATGTTTTTAGTTATAATGCTAGTAGCTAGTTTAGTTACTAGCATTAGTTATATTATATTAAATTACAAAGAAGATAAAGAACAAAATGAGGTTTTTGAAGAATTAGAGAACATTATCACAGAATGCCAGGAAGAACAAAACCAAAAAGAACAGGAAGAAAGCAGAAACTTACAAAAATTATATGATTTGAATAATGATTTTGTAGGGTGGCTAGAAATAGAAAATACAAATATAAGTTACCCTGTTATGCAGACAGAAAGTAATAGAAAAGATTATTATTTAAGAAAAAATTTTTACAAACAATATTCGCAACTAGGCACACCATACATTGCAGAATATTGCAATATAAAAACAAGCGATAATGTTATTATATATGGTCATCATATTAAGAATAATCAAATGTTTGGAGAATTAGAAAAATATAAAAAGAAAGAATTTTACAATAATCATAAAGTAATAAATTTCAATACCATATATGAAAATGCAGATTATGAAATAATAGCAGTATTCAAAACAGTTGCTTATACAGGTTTTGAATATTATAAATTTGTAAATAGCAGTTCAAAGCAGGAGTTCGATACATTTATACAAAAATGTAAAGAGCTTTCATTTTATGAAACAGATAAAACAGCAAAATATGGCGACAAACTTATAACATTATCAACTTGCGAATATTCCAACAAAAACGGACGATTAGTAGTTATAGCAAAGAAAATAAAGGTAGAATTGGAGGAATAGCAATGACAGATATAAAAACAAAGAAAAAACAAGAAGTCAGTATAAAGAAACTTGATAGAGCAAAGATAGTTGGGCAAAATCTAAAATCAAATATAATAAGTGTAAAAGACAAAACAAAAGAGAATTACGAAAAGAACGAAAATACAGCACAAGAATATGCAGAAAATAAAGTAAATAGCACAATGCACGATATTATTTACTATACACCACGATTAAATAGAAAAGGAAAGCAAAATTTGGAGAAAACTATACAAAATATTGAAAAAGGAAAGGTGCAGATAAAAAAGGCACAAAAAGGAATAAAAAATGTAAAACGAAAAGGAAAAATAACAATAAACAAAGCAAAAAGAAATATAAAAAGAGTTCAAAACACAGTAAAATCAGCAAAAAACACAGCAAAAACAACTATAAAAACAACAAAGCAAGTAGCAAAAAATAGTGTAAAACTAGCTCAAAGAACGGCACAGATGACGAAACAAGCTGTAAAAACTACAATACAAGCAACAAAAGTAGCAATTAAAACAACAATAGCAATAATTAAAGCAATAATTGCAGCAACAAAGGCACTTGTTTCAGCAATTATTGCAGGTGGTTGGGTAGCAGTAGTAGTAATTATTGTAATATGTTTAATTGCTATGATATGCAGTTCTGTTTTTGGAATCTTTTTTGCAAATGAGAAGAAAGACGGAGAAATGACAGTAAATAGTGTAATGGCAGAATTAAATACAGAATTTTCAAAAGAAATAGAAAAAAAGAAAGGACAACACCCTAACGCAGATTATGACATTAAATATGCAAGAGCAAATTGGCGAGATGTAATAGCAGTTTATACAGTAATGATAAGCAATGGAGATTATAAAGTAGATGTTATGACTATGGACGATAACAGAGCAAAAACATTAAAAAAAGTATTCTGGGATATGAACGAATTTAATGAGGTAGTAGATAAAAGACAAGAAAAAGTAAAAGTTCCAGATGGGCGAGGTGGAGAAAGAGAGATAGAAGTAATTAAAGAAACACTACACCTAACAGTTAGAGTAAAAAGTATAGAAGAAATATCAAATCAATATAATCTTAATCAAGCTCAAAGGGAACAATTAAATGAACTAATGAACGAAAAATATGCTAGTAATTGGTCAAGTCTTATATATGGAGGAGGAAATAGTGATATTGTAAAAGTTGCTATTTCGCAAATAGGAAATATAGGACGGAGAGCCTTATTGGTCTTGGTATGGTTTTGAATCTAGGGTTGAGTGGTGTGCTTGTTTTGTTTCGTGGTGTGCCGAACAATGTCGGTTATATAAACGCAGGAATAGTTCCAAAATATGCAGGTTGTCAGAGTGAGGGAGTTGTCTGGTTTCAAAATCGTGGATTATGGCAAGATGGAAGTTATACACCAAAGGCACGGAGATATAATCTTTTTTGACTGGGCAGATAGTAATGATGGACAGGCAGATCATACAGGAATTGTAGAAAAAGTAGAAAATAATAAGGTTTATACTATTGAGGGAAATACAACAGGAGATATGTGTAAACAAAATCAATATGATGTGGGCAGTAGTGTTATTTTAGGTTATGGAACGCCAGCATATCAATAAAGGAAAGTGATATATTATGAAGATAAAAAAATTTGATGTAGTGGAGTTGAAAAACAAAAATAAAGCAGTAATTTTAGAAATATACAAAAGAAAAAAATATTATGCAGAGATAGTAAATGAAAGAGGAGAAACAGTTACAAAAAGAGATATAATAAATAATGAAATCAAGAATGTAATTTATGGTAAAGAAAAAATAAGATAAGAAACAGGTATGTAGAATCAGAAATGGTTTTATATACCTATTATTTTTTTAAAAAATTTTATAAAAAGTATTGATATTGATATACATTTTATGTATAATATGTATATCAATATCAATTACAGGGGGATAAAATGAATAATTATGATAAAATAAAAGAATTAGTATGGAATAACAAAGGCATTGTATATGCAAAAGATATAGAAAAGCTTGGTATTCATCCACAATTTTTAAATGATTTAGAAAATAAAGGGTATTTAAAAAGAATTATGAAAGGAATATATGTTAAAAGTGATGTAGATGTTAATGAATTTTGGCTATTTTCTGAAAGATATAAAAATGGTATATATTCACATAATACAGCTTTATATTTTTATGGAATGACAGATAGAACGCCAATGAAACTAGATATGACATTTCCGAGTAATAATAGAGTAAAAAATGAATATTTACATATACACTATATTAAAAATGAAAATCATAAATTGGGAGCTACAAAATTGAAATTAGAAGATGATACAGAAATAAATATATACAATATTGAAAGAACAATTTGCGATATTATCAGGGATAGAAATAAAATTGATCCACAAATATTTAATAGTGCAATGAATGAATATATAAAAAAGAAAAACAAGAATTTAGTATTATTATATGAATATGCTAAAATTTTTAAAATAGAAAAAATATTAGCACAATATATGGAGGTATTAGGTTAATGAAAAGGAATATAATGAGTTTAAAAGCAGTAATCAATAACATAGCAAAAGAAAATAAAGTGTCTGCACAATCAGTTCTACAAACATATATGTTAGAAAGATTACTCGAAAGAATATCAATGTCAAAATATAAAGATAACTTTATTTTAAAAGGTGGAATGCTAATATCTGCAATGTTAGGTATTGATAGTAGAACAACAATGGATATGGATACAACTATAAAAGGGGTTGCCTTAACAGAAGAAAATATATCTAGTATTATGAAAGAAATTTGCAAAATGAATATAGATGATGATGTAACTTTTGAAGTTCAAAAAATTGAGCTAATAAGAGAAGATGATGATTACGGAGGATATAGAGTTACATTTAAAGCTAATTATATGGAGAAAATGCCCGTAATTATGAAAATAGATATTACAACTGGAGATAAGATTACATATAAAGAAATAAAATATAGTTTTGAACTAATGTTAGAAAATAGAAAAATTCAAGTTTGGGCATATAATATTGAAACAATTATAGCTGAAAAGTTTGAATCAATTATAAAAAGAGGTGTATTAGGAACAAGAGTAAGGGACTATTATGATGTTTATATGCTATTTAATACTCAAAGAAAAAACATAGAGAATACAATTTTAAAAGAGGCAATATATTCTACTGCTGAACACAGAAATTCAGTAGAAATAATAAAAGAATGGAAAAAGACTGTTTCAATACTGGAAGAAAGTGAAATAATGAAAAAACAATGGGAAAAATACCAAAAAGATAATTTTTATGCAGAAGATATTAAATATGAAGATTTAATTGAAAGCATAAAAAATATTGGGCAATTTATATAATGTATAAAAATTAGATAAATTTGACTAAAAATTGACTATTTTGATTTAAAATGAAAAGTGGAGATGATATAATGAAACATAAAATTTTAGTAGTAGATGACGAAAAGATGATAACTGAACTAATATCTACTTGCTTATGTGATTATGGATATGAGGTATTGACAGCTAATAGTAGCGAAGAGGCATTAGTAAAATTACAAAAACAGCCTAATTTGATAATATTAGATATTAATATGCCTAATATAAATGGTCTTGATTTATGTCGTAATATTCGTAATCATATTACTTGTCCAATTATTTTTTTAACTGCTAGAATTACAGAACAAGATAAAATAAATGGATTTAGATATGGAGCAGATGATTATATTACGAAACCCTTTAGTTTAAAAGAACTAACTGCACGAGTGGAAGCTCATTTAAGAAGAGATGAAAGAAACAAAAATAATCTATCACTTATAACGTGTTCTGATGGATTGATCATAAATTTATCAAATAGAAAAATATACTATTTTGAAAATGAAATTGTATTTTCTAAAAAAGAATTTGATATAATTGAATACTTACTTTCTAATGCAGGACAAGTATTTGATAAAGAACAGATATACGAAAGAGTATGGGGCTATGATGCAGAGGGAGATAGTAATGTAATAAAAGAGCATATTCGTAAAATAAGAACAAAATTTAAAGATGTTACAGGAAAAGAATATATTGATACAATCTGGGGGGTGGGATATTGTTGGAAAAATTAAAAAAGATAAATAAATCTTTATCATTACGAAAATTTTTTATATTAATTATTTTTACTACATTTATTATCGTAATATTTTTATCTTTACTTTGTATCTATGGTGGAATAAAATTTAGAGATTATCTATTGCCTGATTCTAACACTATTTTGCTTACATTAGTTATAAAGAATAAAGAAGGACAGACTTATAATGTGGATTATGAAACAAAATTAGGAGAAGAAATGTCTAGCATTCCAGCTTTAATGACTGATAGTGGCGAAGAAAGTGATTATATTTCAATTTCGGATATTCAAGCAGCAGTGGTAAAAGCTGAAAGTAGTTTAAATATGCTTACTCCAAAAAGAAAAATTGCTTATCAAGGAGCAGGCATATTAATGGTTGTACTTCCAATATTTTTTTCTGTAATTGGTATTATAATTGCTGGTTTCATTTTCTATCGCAAAAAACTTTATGAGCCTTTGCGAATTTTATCAGATTCAATGGAAGAAATATCAAACAAGAATCTTGATTTTAAATTATATTATGATTCTAATGATGAAATGGGAAGACTATGCTCTACATTTGAAGATATGCGACAAACATTAGAAAGAACATATAAAGAACTATGGAAAATGATCGAAGAAAGAAAAATGATACAGGCTTCAGTTGCACACGATTTAAGAAATCCTATTACTATTATTAAAGGTTATACAGAATATCTACAAGTAAACCTAGAAAAAAAGACTTTATCTAATGAAAGAATGATTGAAATAATTGATAATATAAATAAAACGACAGAACGATTAGAAAGTTATACAAATTCTATTCGTACAATAAATCAATTAGAAGATATGGAAATAACTCGTAAACCAATTCATATAGAAGAATTTGTTGAAAATGCCTCTAAAGACTTGTCATTAATGACGAAGTCTAAGAAAATAAAACTTAATATTATAGGAAATATTCCAAATGGTATTATTAATGTTGATACCGATAGTGCTTATAGAATAATCGAAAATATTATAAGTAATGCTTTGAGATATGCTAAAAATAAAATTGATTTATCATTTGAGATAGATAATAATTTTTTAGTAATTTCTATAATAGATGATGGTATTGGTTTTCCAAAAGAAGTTTTAAATGGAAATAATAAATTAATTATATCAACTAATAATGCTGATGGACACTATGGACTAGGTTTAATAATTAGTAGTATTTTGTGTAAAAAGAATGATGGAAAGTTAAAGCTTTATAATAATGAAACAGGAGGAGCAGTAGTAAAAATTATGTTAAAATTTGACTAATTTTTGACTTTTGTTTTATATCATATCCTTGTAAGCCAACTATGGCAATACAAGGAGTTTTTTTATGGAAAAGAAAATGAGAAAAAAGAATAATTATAGAAAGAGAAAGTTAAAACCAAAGATTAGATTATGTATTTTTATCATTTTGATAATTTTGACATTTAATTTTATAAATAATATCTTGAAGCCCTCTAATGCAAGTAAAAATATATCTATTGAAAACGTAAAGCCACAAGCTATTGATAATGCCCAAAAAGATATTCAACAAAACGATACTTTTTCTAATGGAAGTAATAATGTTTATGAAGTTTCTCCTCCAAATGATATAACTAATAAAGATAAAAATATTTCAAATGTAAATAATTCAGAAAGAGATATAAACAAATTTAAAGATAAAAAACTGATTGCATTTACTTTTGACGATGGACCTAGTTACAAAGGAACTAATAAATTGTTAGATAATTTGAATAAATATAATGCTCGTGTAACATTTTTTGTTGTAGGCAGTCGTGTACTGACCTATAAAGATACTTTAAAAAGAGCATATAATATGGGAAATGTAATTGGAAGTTATACATATAGTCATAAAGATTTATTAAAATTAAGCAACTCTGATATTTTAAACGAAATAAGAAAAACAAACGATGATATAGAAAGTGTAATAGGAGAAAGAGCAAAATATTTAAGACCACCCTATGGTAATACCAATAAAAACATTAAGAATTTATCTAATATGTATACTATATTATGGGATTTGGATACAGAAGATTGGAAATATAAAGATAAAAACAAAATATCACAATATATTATTGACAATGCACACGATGGTGCAATTGTACTTTTACACGATTTATATGAAACTTCTGTTGATGGAGCGTTGCTAGCAATGGAAGAGTTGGAGAAAGAGGGATATGTATTTGTCACAATAGAAGAAATGGTAACTTTAAAAGGAATAAACTTAGATAAAACGAAAAACTATTTTCAATTTGATAAATAGGACTAAATATATTAAATAAATACTTAAAGCAAATTAAAAATATAAAAAAATTATAAATTTGACTAATTTTTGACTTTTGTTTTATATCATATCCTTGTAAGCTGATTATGGTACTACAAGGAGTTTTTTATGGAAAAGAAAAAAAAGAAAAAGAAGTATTATAGAAAGCGAAAGATTAAACCAAAGATTAGATTATGTATTTTTATCATTTTGATAATTTTAACATTTAATTTTATAAATAATGTCTTAAAATCATCTAATGCAAGTAGGAATATAGTAACAGAAAAAGAAAATTTACCAGTTACAAATGATACCAAAGAAAATAATCAGCAAATTGCTGTTTTTCCTAGTGATGTTTATGGCGTTCAAGTAAAGAATGAAATAATAGATAAGGAAACTAAAGCTAGAAGTGGTGAAAAAAGAATTATTAAATACATAGTGATACACGAAACTGATAATTTTGAAAAAGGTACTACTGCTGCTAATCACGCTATGTTTTTGAAAGAAAACAATACGAGTTCTACATCTTGGCATTATACAGTTGATGATAAAGAAATCTATCACCACATTCCTGATGATGAAAAAGCAAATCACGCAGGAGAGCATAATGGAAATGAATATGGTATAGGAATAGAACTATGCGTAAATAAAGAGGGAAACTTTGAAAAGACTTTTGATAATGCAACAAAACTAGTAGCGTATCTTCTTAAATCTTATGATTTAGAAATTGAAGCAGTAAAAACTCATCACGATTTTTCAGGAAAAGATTGCCCACATAAAATATTAAAAAACAACAGGCTAGAAGAATTTAAGAAGAAAGTAAAATATTATTTAAAACTATAATAATAAAAATTTAAAAATATTTTAATAAGTAAGAAAGGAATGATTTTAAATGAAAAAGATACTTATAATATTGACTATAATTTTAATATTGATTGGAGGAATATTTGTTTTCTTTAAATACAAAAACAATATAACAGAGATAGGAGAAATAACAGAAATATTTGTTCCAGAAAATGATAATAAAAAAAATAATGATAATAAAAGTATAAAAAGTTTAACTTTTTTAACAAATAAGCCCAATAAGGCTACTACAAATGATGGATATTATTATTTAAGTGATGATTATGATCGATTACCTAATGGGAAGTTTGCTACACATCTAATGTATATCGATTTCAAAACAAAACAGGAAATACACTTATGTAATAACAGTGCTTGTACTCATAATACAGAAGATTGTACATCTGTGTTTACAAAAAATGAATTTGAAATAGGCTCACTATTATTTGTTTTTAATGGAAAAATATATATATTAAGCAAAATACCTGATAATGATGGGCAAGTTTCAATAGGAGTTTTGGGGGAATCCTCAAATAAGACAGCAGAAAGCAAATCATCTGTATTATACAGATTAAATTTAGACGGAACAAATAGAGAAAAAGTTTATACCTTTGACTCTAATGTTATGGTAGAAGATTTTACCATTGGTAGTGAAAATAAATTATATTTTGTTACAAAAAAAATTACAAACGAATATACTAGTGGAAATGCTTACACAATTTCTAAAGAACGAAAATTAATTTATATAGATGTAAATACAAAAAAAGAAAATACTGTATTCTCTATGGATTTTAAGGATAACATTGATTGGGAAGTCATTGGAAGTAGTGACAATCTTTTAGTGTTGTATGGTATAGATTTCGGACGTAAAGTTTCAAATGAAGAGAAAAATGGAGAAAATAATGAAATTTATACTAAGTCTTCTGATGTTTTTGCAACTTTTAATATTGCAGATGGTTCATTAAATAAAATATATAGTATATATGCACCTTTATCTAGGTCTTATACTGTTGGTAAAGATTATTTATATTATTCTAAAGATGGAAGTAATGAAGTTTTAAAAATAGATTTAAAAACAGGGAAATCTAATGTTTTAGCAAAACTATCTCAAAATTATATTAGTATGATTATAGGAGATAAAATATTATGTCAAGAGTACGCTTCTAACGATACAACATCATATTTTGTTGACACTAATACAGGGGAAGTTAGTCATTCTAGTCTTATAAACAAAACAGTAAAAAACAGTTTAGATATTATTGCTGTGAGTGGAGATGAAGTTTTAGCAATATATGATTCAGATGTAACTTATAACAATGATGGCTCGTATACTACGAAAGAAAATAAATATGGAATAATTAGTAAAAGTGACTTGTATACAGGAAAAGACAGTTTTAAAAAAGTTAAAATGATTTATGGGGGAATATAAAATGTTGGAACTTTGTAATATTTCAAAAAGATATAAAACAAAAGAGGCACTTAATGACATATCTTTAACACTTGATAATGGAATTTATGGACTTCTCGGTCCAAATGGTGCAGGAAAATCAACTCTTATGAACATAATTACTGGAAATTTAGAGCCAAGTAATGGAATTGTAAAATGGGACGAAAAAGAAATAAAAAAATTAGGAGCAAATTATAGAAGTTTGTTGGGATACGCTCCTCAACAACAAGGTATGTATGACAGTTTTTCAGGTATTAGATTTCTTTCATATATGGCAACTTTGAAAGGCATTTCAAGAAAGGAAGTAGAGGAAGAAATTAATCGAGTTTTAAATTATGTAAATATGACTAATGTTGCTCATCAAAAAATAGGAACATATTCAGGTGGAATGAAGCAAAGAATTTTAATTGCACAAGCAATATTAGGAAATCCGAAAATAGTTATATTGGATGAGCCAACAGCAGGATTAGATCCTAAAGAAAGAGTGAGGATAAGGGAAAGAATTTCAAAACTATCTAAAGAAAAGATAATTTTAGTTTCTACTCACGTTGTATCCGATATTGAATCTATTGCAAAGAAAATTATTCTTATTAAAAAGGGAAAAATTATTGACGAGGATTCTGTAGAAAAGCTTTGCCAAAAATACAATGTTTCTAATTTAGAAGATGTATATATGAAAATATTTGGAGATGAATAAAATATGTTACAATTAGTTAATTTTGAATTAAGGAAAATATGGGGGAAAAGGAGTTTTATCTTCATTACTTGTTTATTACTTATTATAAATGTATTTTTTATGTGGTATGCAAATTTGGAAAATGATAACAAACCATCACTTTCGGCATATAAAATATTTCAAACTAAAATATCTAAAATGTCAGAAAATGAAAAAATGGAATATGTAAATAATTTAAAAAAAGATATTGATGGTATTTCATTTGTAATTGAAATACTGAATATGAGAAATAGTGAAATGGGAGTTTTTTTTACAGAACAACAAATAAATGAAAATCCGGGTGTATTTGAAACTTACTATAAAATATACGAATCTGGAAATTACTTGCATTTTACACACTCCTTTGAACAGGAAAAAGCATTTATTAATGAGATGTATGATGAGATAGTCAAAGTATCAAATTATAATTCTTATTTAGAAAATATAAAAAATAATAAAAGTAAATTAGATGGAATTTCTATTTTTAGTAATCAAGATGAAAATAGTTATTCTTCTCGTAGTATTGAAAAAAGTGCTAAAGATTATAATAGCTTAAATGCTAATGGAATTACTTTTACGCCTTCAAAAACTATTGTATCTACTACTGAAAATATTTGGACTGATGTTCTTTTGATTTTGATTACATTTTTATTTATAGGAAATTTAATATCTGAAGAAAAAGAGAAAAAATTATTCAATATTACTCGTAGTACAAAATATGGTATAGAACACAGTATTATAGCAAAGATTTTAGCATTATTTGTTCATTGTATTGTGTTTAGTTTTATATTTTTCTTAATAAATTATTTATTTTTTGGGATATCTAGTGGCTGGTGTAATCTTACAATAAAATTGCAATCATTGGCACCATATATGGAAAGTAATTTTTCAATAAATATATTAGAATATCTTATTATTTCAATATTAACTAAAGGAATGTTAATATTTGGAATTAGTACAATACTTACAGCAATTTGCATTGCTTTAGATAGTATAATATTACCTTATATGTTTGGAATATTCTTTTTAGCAATTAGTTGGTTGTTATATAATTTGATACCAGCAGTATCAAGTTTAAATATTATAAAATATTTGAATATATTTGGTATTTTAAAAACTGAAAATTTATATGGCTCGTATCTAAATTTTAATTTGTTTAATTATCCAATTGCTCAAACACTTTTGGCTTGGTTTATTATAATTATTGCGATTATAATAGGAACTGTACTATGTTATATATTCTTTTTAAGAGGAAAGAGTTTAGAAATAAGGAAATCTACAAAGAACTTTGCATTAAAATTTCATCCTCACACATCATTGTTAAGACACGAATTTTATAAAACTATAATTACTAATAAGGGAATTATAATCATTTTAATATTTAGTGTTTTAATATGCTGTAACGAATTAAAAAGGACATATACTCCATCCGTGCAGGAACAATATTATAAAAATATTATGTTGAAATTAGAGCGAGAACAAACAGATGAAAAAATAAAACTTATTGAAACTGAAAAAGCAAGATATAGTGAAGCTTTTTCAAAAATTAAAGAAATAGATCAATGTGTTGATTCTGGAAAAATTAACCCAATAACAGGGGATATGATGAAAATAGAATGGTATAGGATAACAGCATTTTATCCGACATTTGAACGAGTTTTAGAACAATATAATTTTGTTAATGAAGATAACAGAAATTATATATATGATACAGGATATTTATATTTATTTGGAATAATGGGTAATAATGAAGTACTTAATGATTTTATTTTACTTACATTAGGTTTAATATTTGTTTTTAGCAATATTATGTCTATGGAAAATCAAAATAAAGCGTGGAACTTATTTAGTGCAACTAAAAAAGGTAAGAAAGAAATTATCAAGTCCAAAGTCAAGACATCAATCATTTTAACAGTAGCATTTTGCATTTTGCCATTTATTTGTAGATTTATTAGTGTATCTAAAGCATTTCCAATAAATGGATTGTTCTTATCAACAAGAGATATACCTATTTATCATAATTTATTTTTTGGAATGCCTATTATTGGATTAATATTGCTAAAATTATTTTTACAAGTATGTACAGGATTAATTATAAGTAGTATCATATTTACTTTTTCAGGATGGCGAAAAAGTAATATACAAACAATCTTTTTTGGAATTTTAATACTTGGCATACCAGTATTATTAATTTTGCTAGGTTTCGATTTTATGAAATGTTTTTCTTTATATCCAATATAT
The DNA here is from genome assembly GCA_947649935.1 of uncultured Clostridia bacterium. Taxonomy (GTDB): domain Bacteria; phylum Bacillota; class Clostridia; order TANB77; family CAG-508; genus Scatovivens. The sequence continues at coordinate 62,888 of CANSTR010000003.1, read as the reverse complement.
CTATATTCATTTACATAGAGTAAGAAAAACAAATTGCATATATAATTTACAAAATATTTGAAAGACAATACTAATAGAGGGGGGAGAATTGTATGCCAAAAATATTGATAATACAAGATGATAAGTTAATAGATAAATTCTTGAATGAAATATCTACTGAGATATCAATTACAGACATTACTACAATATCTGAAATAGACAAATCAAAAAATAATAATATAATGCATTATAAGAATATTACTTTAAATAAGGAAAATTATGAAGTAATGCAAAATGGAACAAAAGTATTTTTGACAACAAAGGAATTTGAAATATTAAAATCATTTATGGAAAATCCTCATAAAGTTTTTTCAAGAGATAATCTGTTAAATACTGTCTGGAGTTATGATTATTTCGGAGATGAAAAAATAGTAAATACACATATTAAAAATATAAGAAAAAAATTAGGAAATGATATTATAGAAACTGTTAGAGGTGCAGGCTATAAACTTAAATAAAATCTAAGCTTATTTTATTCACAATAAAAGAGTATTGATAGATTCAACTTTATCAATACTCTATTTTTATTTTCTTAAAAATTCATTTTATATCAAAACTACACCAAAACAATATCTTAACTCTACTTAATCTCCATTTTTTTACAATATTATATGAATGCTTAATAGAAAAATGTTAGAAAATTACGAAAAATCTTTATAAGCCTCAATATAAAGGTCATCTAATGTAATACCAAATATTTTTGCAAAGGCAAAAGCTTCGTAATCTTTAACAATACGCTTATTATTTTCAATAAGATGAATGTCGGAGTGATATAAGTTCAATCCTAACAAATCTAATTGTTGACAAAGCTGTTCTTGGGTATAACCTTTTTGCATTCGGTATTTTCTTACAGTTTGTCCAATAACATTTGATTTATCATTAAATTTTTTAGATTGCATACTTGTTTCCTCCTTACTGACAGTAATACACAATAGCATTTTATTATAAAAAAAATGCTTTTTTGTAGGAATGTACTACAAAACGAAAGAAAAAGAGTAAAAGTTGTAGAATTATTTAGAAAAATAAGATATATAAATTAAGAAAGCATACGAGGTTTTGTATGCTTTTTTACATAAGAAAAATAAAAAATGTACTAGCGAAGAAATAATAACAATGACAATTAGGAAAGCATTTTTAGGGAGAATGAGTTGTTATTATTTAGTATCTTAAAAACGCTAGTATGCTTATATGAAATTATAAAAGAGATTAAATTCACTCATTTTAGTAAATTTAATCTCTTTTATACTTTTATAAACATAAAAATTATAATTTTATATTTTTCTCCACGAGCTCCTCCAACTGTCGATTCAAAAAATTTGAGTCGATAGGAGGAAAGAAAGTGGATAAAAGACCTAAAAGAACTAGGGATAAATATAATCCATATATTTTACATAGTGAAATAGAGAAAAATGTATATAAAGTTACATTTTCTAATAAAAATGAAATGATTAGTATTGATATAACAAAAGAAATATTTAACGAGCTTGACGAATTTGAAAAAGAGGACGCAAGACAAATACAAGAAATTGCAAGACATAATGAACTGAATGCAGTTACAGAAACAACATTAAATAAAAGAGCATTTGAAAAACAAGCAAATATAGATGAAGTTGTAATAAACAGGATCAATAATGAAAAATTACATAAGGCAATGGACAAGCTGACAAAACAGCAAAGGCGAAGAATTTTATTGTATTATGATTATCAGTTGTCTATGGAAGAAATAGCAAGAATAGAGAGCTGTTCTAAACAGTCGGTACAAGAGAGTATTGACTGGGGTATAAAGAAATTAAAAAAATTTTTTGAAAAATTTTAAATTTATACCCTGACAAAATTCAATTTTCTGCACAAACAAGTGAGAGGGTAAAATCTCTTACTTGTTTTTCTTTAAAAGAGAGTAAAAAAGCACTTTGAAAATTGAATAACAGTTCATTAGATACAGTCCTTTGATTACTTGAGCTAGTAATTTCATATTACTTAAATATTAGCTTGCAACTAATAAGGCGAAGACGAGTGTAAAAGGAAAGAAACTTTTGTCTAGTCATAGCACGAGCGAGAAAAAACCGTCCCACGCATTGAGGACAAGCCTGTGTAACAGGTAGGGTATGCCGAATACACCTATGAAGATATACGCAAAATATCTGTCTAATGAATGATGATAAAGGTATAAAAGTAAATAAACAATAAGAACTCTAAAATTAAGGTATGCAATATCAATATACCTCTAAAACATTTTAGAGTTCTTTTTAACATACAGAAAGGAAAACCAAACAATGATATTAAGAATTTTACTAATAGATATGTTTATAATTGCAGTTTTTATGTATTTATTGCTATTAGGAGCTAATAAGTGCAAAACAGCTGAAGAAAGAGAAATGGAAGATATAGAGCAGATGGAACAATTAAAAAATAATTGCAGGAGGCAAAACAATGATAAATAGAATTAGAAGAAATGAAATATATCTTGCTAATTTAGGAAATACAGTAGGAAGTGAGGAAAGAGGAATAAGACCTGTTCTAATTATTCAAAATGACATAGGAAATAAACATAGCACAACAACAATAATTATTCCTATGACTAAAAGAATCGAAGAACGATTTGCTATTCCTACTCATATAAGAATAAATAAATTCGGAAAAATGAAGTACGAGGCTACAATAATGGCAGAACAAATAAAAGTAATTGATAAAAAAAGATTATTACACCGAATAGATATACTACCAGAAAAATATATAGAAATTGTAAACAATGCTATAAAAATAGCGACCGATTTACAAGAAAGGAACGGCTATGGAAATTGTAAATAAAAAAGGAAATGTTGGTATGTATATGAGAGTTGGAAATATAGAACAACTAGATTACTATATTGACGAAAAAATAGAAAACAAAAAGCAGAAAAAGGTTGTTGCACTATATATGAGAACAAATAGAGTAGATGGAGATATGGTAAATGCAGATATTTATTCTCAAAGAGATAGACTAGAAGAATATTGCAAAAAGCACAATATAACAAACAGAGTACATTATATAGATGTTAGAAAAAATGGACTATCTGAAGATAGAGAGGCATTAGATAAACTCATAGAAGATATAAAAGCAGGAAAAATCAAGCAAATAGTTGTAACAGATATTTCAAGGTTATTTAGAAATCCTGCAAAATTAACAAGTTTATTTGAAAATAATTTTATGAAAAATGTTGATATAGTTACTCTTAATGGAGAGTGTATCAATAGAAAACATTATATAGAAACTTTTAAAAAATTAGGCTTTGAAAAATTAGCTAGAGATATAAAGAAAAAAGAATTGAAAAATAGAAATGACAAGTCCAGATAGGGCTTGTTTTTAGTATAGGAGGAAATTTTAATGAAAAAAAATGTAAGAAATAAAAAGTATGCTATTAAGGAGGCTGTAAGCTATTATATTTTAGGTTATAAAAGATATGAACAGAATGTAAATCAAAATGGACTTGGAGATATATTGAAAGATATAGTAGAAGTAGCACAAGAAAATCTTAATAGTACAGAGATAAAAGGAGTTAATACTGAATTATTAAATAGAATAAATTTTAATTGGATTTTATCAGCAGATGACTTTATTTCTTATGCTATTTGTATATTTTATGTACTTATAAATAGAGAAATACAAATAACAGACGAAAAAATTGTTAAAGAATTTTTAAGCGAGATCCATACGCACCACCCTAGAAAAATAATGAAAGAGGCAGAGGTTATACTAGAATCGGTTTTTCCAGAGTTAAAAGAAGATATTAAAGAGGTGGAGGAAAGTGATAAAAAGGGTAAATAATTTAGTAAAGCTAGAAAAGATGATACAAGAATGTGAAAATATAGATATAGAAAATATAAATATAGAAAAGGTAAAAGATATTAAAGATATAAAAATCAATAAGAAAAAATCAAGTGTTGAGCGAATACTTGATTTTTTGCGTTCAACTGAAAATCCTTATGTAATAAAAGTAAATGGAGTAATTGTGAAAATGGAATTTTCAAATAATTCAAATATAACAGCCAATAATTGTATTAACAAAGCACTAAAAGATTTATATCTAAAAAATTGCTAATGTCAAATGTTAAAAAAATTTAAAATGCACATTTCACATACTGACTGAAAAAATATACAATTTATTCAATGTTAAAGGTAGGAGAAAAAATGAAAAGAGGTAGAAAAGGAAAATATAAAATTTACAACAATAAGGTTATAGTTCCTAATTGGAACGCAGGTATATATATAAGGTTATCAGCTGAGGACAGAAACGATAAAGACGAAAGTAATAGTATAACTAATCAAAGAGAATTATTGAACGATTTTTTGCAATATAATACAGATATTCAAGTATATGATTTTTATGCAGATGATGGCTATTCTGGAACAAATTCTAATAGACCAAATTTTCAAAGACTTCTAAATGATATGAAAGATGAAAAAATCAATGTAATTATTGTGAAAGATTTATCAAGATTAGGAAGAAATTTTGTTGAAGTAGGAAATTATATTGAGCAGATTTTTCCTATATTTAATATTAGATTTATATCAGTTAGCGATAACATTGATAGTTATTTAAAACCAGATTCAATAAAGAACTTAAATGTTGCATTAAAAAGTTTAATGAATGAAGAATATTCGAGAGATTTATCAAAGAAGATAAGGACAGCTTTTGAAACCAAAAGAAAAAATGGAGAATTTATTGGAAGTGTAGCACCTTATGGATATATGAAAGACAAACAAAACCCTAATCATTTAGTAATTGACCCAGAGCCAGCAAATGTTGTTAGACAAATATTTAATTGGGCAAAGGAGGGGAAAAGTGGAACAGCAATAGCTAAAATGTTAAATCGACAAAAGATAATAAACCCAACAGGCTATAAAAGGAAAGTACAAAAAATAAAATGTGGACATATTTTAAAAGAAGAAACAAAAGAAGAAATAAAATATACTTGGGAAATGTCTAGTATAATGCAAATACTAACAAATCAAATATATTGTGGAGATATGATACAGGGTAAAAGCACTTATGAAAGCTATAAAAATCATAAAAAAATATATAAACCAAAAGAGGAGTGGGCAATAGTGGAAAATACACATAAAGCAATAATTGATAGAGCAACTTTTGATGAGGTACAAGAAATTTTAGAAAGTAGAAAAAGACCTAAAACAGAAAAAAGAAAAGGAACTAAATCCATATTTGCAGGACATTTAAGATGTGCAGACTGTAAAATGGCAATGCTAAAAGGAACTTATGTATATAAGGACAAGCCTAAAAAGAACTACTATCATTGTTCAACTCACGCAAATAGGTCAGATATATTATGCACAAAACATTATATAAAAGAAGAAACTTTAAGAGAGGCTGTATTAGAAACAATAAGATTTCAAGTTAAGTTGTCTATTGAAATAGATAATACAATAAAAGAGATAAGAAAAATAAAGTTTTCAAATGGAGAAAAAGAAAATATACAAAAACAGATAGATATTGCAGAAAGAGAACTATTAAAACAAAAAGTTTTGAAAAGGTCAGTTTATGAGGATTGGAAAATAGGAAATATTACTGAAAAAGAATATCAAAAATATATACAATCTTATAATGATGAAGTAATTGAAAAAACTGAATTGTTGCAAAAATTACAAGAACAAAAAAGAGAAATAACAGAAAAAACAGCTAGAAATGACTGGATAGAAAATTTGAAAAAATATCAAAAAATAAAAGAATTAACACCAGAAATTATTGATTCGTTGATTGATACGATATATGTTCACGAAGATAACAAAATTACAATACAGTTTAGATATGAAAATGAATATAAAAAGGCAATAGATTTTATAAAAGAAAATCAAAATAAATCTAACAAAAAATTATTATGTGCAAATATATAGTTTGTTGATGGAAGATAAGGGAAAGGAGGGAAAATAATGCCAAGAAAAGCAAGACAATATAGTGGAACAATAGAAGAATGCAATAATAAGTGGATAGTCGCATTATACATTAGATTGTCTGTTGAAGATGGAGATGATAAAGTAGAAAGCAATAGTGTAAGTAATCAAAGGCAATTATTAGAGGACTTTATTAAAGAAAATACAGAATTATCAATATATGATTATTATATAGATGATGGCTATTCTGGAACAAGCTCTGATAGACCAGACTTTCAAAGATTATTAAATGATATGAAATTAAAAAAGTTTAACACAATTATTGTCAAAGATTTATCAAGACTAGGAAGAAACTACATAGAAGTAGGAAATTATATTGAGCAGATTTTCCCTTTATTTAATATGAGGTTTATAGCAGTAAATGACAGTATTGATAGTTATAAAGACCCAAAGTCCGTAAACAATGTTATAGTACCATTTAAAAATTTAATGAATGACGAATATTGTAGAGATATATCTAATAAGATAAGAGCAATTTTAAATGTAAAAAAAGAAATGGAGAGTATGTAGGAGCATTAACTCCTTATGGATATGTCAAAGACCCTGATGATGTCCACCACTTAATAATAGACGAAGAACCTGCACAAGTAGTTAGAGAAATATTTGATTTAGTTATAAAAGGTTATGGTAGAACAAAAATTGCAAAAGAGTTAAATGCAAGAGGAATACTTAATCCAATGGGGTATAGAAATAAGGTATTAAATCAAAACTTTAAATTAAAAAGACCTAATGATGAGAAATTTGCGTACTTATGGGATCCGGCTACTATTTTGAGTATATTAAAAAGTCAAGTATATTGTGGAGATGTTATTCAAAGTAAAGGTAAGCTCATAAGTTATAAGGTGCATAAGCATATAAAAAATCCAAAAGAAGAATGGGTAATTGTAAAAAATATGCACGAGCCTATAATAGATAGAGAAACTTTTGAAAAGGTACAAAAGGCATTATTAGATAGAGATGTAAAAGCAAATCAAGATGGAACTTTATCTATATATGCAGGACATTTAAAATGTGCAGACTGTAAAATGTCAATGACAAAGAGAGTAGGCTCTAAATATAAAGGAAAACCAAGACCACATTATCATTATGCTTGTTCAACTTATTGTAGGAAATCAAAAGATTTATGCACTAAACACTTAATAAGAGATGATATATTGTATGAGGCAATATTAAAAGCAGTAAAGTTACAAATATCACTTGTCATTGATATAGATACAGTAATTAAAGAAACAACTAATACAAAACAAGTGGATTTTAGAAAAGAAAGTTTAAAAAATAGTATTAAAAAGCAAGAAATAGAATATGAAAAACAAAGAAAGCTGAAGAAATCTTGTTATGAAGATTGGAAATTAGGTGTAATTGATGAAACAGATTACTATGAATATAACCAGAGCTATGTTAATAAAATGAAAAAATTAGAAGAACAAATATTATATTTGAAAGAAGAACTAATGGAATGTGAATCACTAAAATCAAATAACGAATGGATAGAAAAATTTAAAAAGTATGAAAATATAACAGAACTATCAAGAAATATAATTGATGATTTAATAGATAATATATATGTTCACGAAGATAACAAAATAACGATAAAATTTAATTATGAAGATGAATATAAAACAGCTATTGAATATGTAAAAGCAAACAATGGAATAGAAATATCATCAGTTGGATAAAAAGTATTGCAAATAAATGTAATACTTTTTTATTTATATATGCAAAATGTATGGAAAAAAATAAAAAAGTATGATATATTGTTACAAGATAAGAACTCGAAAAAAACTGATTATGAATATAGTTTGCTAATTTCTAACAAAGAATAATTAGTGTGCAGAAATCGGTTTTTGAGAGGAGGAAAGATACCAAAAACAAATTCAAAAAGATAAGAAAAATCGGGTAAAAATGAACGATTAAGGATTCCTTAATCGTTCGAAAAGATTGAAAAATATTGATAAAAGGAGGATTTTAATGAATAATGAAATTATGAATCAAGACAACAATAAAATATTAATATATACTTCTGATGATGGACAAGTTAAGATAGAAGTTCGACTTGAAGATGAAAATGTCTGGCTAACGCAAAAGGCTATGGCAGAACTATTTGATACAACGAAACAAAATATAAGTTTACATATAAAAAATATTTTTGAAGAAAACGAATTGAATGAAAATTCAGTTGTCAAGGAAAACTTGACAACTGCCTCAGATGGTAAAAATTATAAAACAAAATTTTACAATTTAGATTTAATTATATCAGTTGGATATCGTGTAAAGTCAATTCGTGGAACTCAATTTAGAATATGGGCAAATAAATTAATAAAAGAATATCTAATAAAAGGATATAATTTGAATGTTGATAGGTTTAAAAATAATGGTGGTGGCGTATATTTTGAAGAAGTACTAGAAAAAATTAGAGATATTCGTTCATCAGAGAAGGTTTTTTGGAGAAAGATTTTAGATATCTATGCTACAAGTGTTGACTATAATGCAAGGGATGAAAAAACAAAAGAATTTTTTAAGACAGTTCAAAATAAAATGCATTATGCAGTTCACGGAAATACAGCAGCTGAGGTGATTTTCAGTAGAGTAGATAGTGAAAAGGAGAATATTGGATTAACTAATTTTAAAGGAAATACTCCTACAAAATCAGAAACAGAAATTGCAAAAAATTATTTATCAGAAAAAGAAATAGATTTATTAAATAGAATGGTATCAGCTTATTTAGATGTTGCAGAAATTAATGCATTGAATATGCACCCTATGGCAATGAAAGACTGGATAAAAGAACTAGATGGATTTTTAACAATGACACATAAAGAAATTTTAGAAGGTGCAGGAAAAATATCACACGAGAAAGCTTTGGAAAAAGCACATCAAGAATATCATAAATATATGAAAACTCATTTAACTCAAGCTGAAAAAGATTATCTGGAAATTATGGGAGAGGATATTAAAAAATTAAAATAATTCTGTGGTCATAATAATTTATTTCTAGGGAGGAAGATAGAAAATTTGGTAAAAATGATGATTAAGGATTCCTTAATCGTTCGAAACATTGAAAAATATTGATAAAAGAAAGGTGAGATAAAACATGAAGCAAGTATTAAAAAAAGTTTATCAAATATTAGAGAAAAAACAAAAGATGATTTTTGTGCTAATTGTGCTGATTATGATTGTATCTGCCGCATTAACACAAGTAACGCCCAAAGCAATTGGGTGGTTAACAGACGATGTTTTAAATGGGGAAGAGGTTTCCTTTGAAAAAGTGATTCCCTTTTTATTGTTGATATTGGTTGTTAATGTGACAAATGAAATCATAAAAATTGTAAGAAGAGTGATGGTAGAAGATACGGCTACTAGAACAGAAAAAAAGGCAAGAGGTATGGTGATTAATTCTTTGCTAAAGGCACCTTTGTCCTATTTTAGAGAAAACATGACAGGAAATATTCATGGAAGAATGAATCGTTGTTTAGAAGGAACCATTAAACTGGAAAAATTATTGTTTATGGATTTTGCACCTGCTATTTTTAATGGAATTGCAGCGATTATCACCATTTTTATGACGCTTCCTGTCATTCTTGCGTTGCCAATGATGTTAGTCATACCAATCGGAGTTTTGATTGTGATGAAACAAATTCATAGTCAAAAGGGAATTAGAGTGGAATTGTTGGAAAGCAAATCCAAAATGGATGGCACCATTGTCGAATTAATCAATGGAATTGAAGTCATTCGAATTTGTGATAGTGTAGAATTTGAAACAAATCGATTTAACCAAAAGTCAGAATTTTTGAGAAAAAAAGAAATGAAACATCATAAGGCAATGGCATTGTATGATTGTTTGAAATTTATCAATCAAGCAGTTTTCACAGTATTGATTATAGGAATTTCGACGTATTTGGCAACCAAACAGATTATTTCGGTTGGTAGCGTGCTAACAGCTTATTTATGCTTTAATCAATTAATTAAGCCATTGGAAGAATTACATAGAATTTTTGATGAGTTGTCAGAATGTACCGTGTTAGCCAAAGATTTCTTTAGCATGGTAGAACTGCCAAGTGACTTTTCTTATGAAAACACAAATGAAATAAAGGCGCAAAACAAGCCTGCTATGATTTGTGTGGAGAATTTAGATTTTTATTATAACGAAGATAAAACCAAAGTAATTTTGGACCAATTAAATTTAGATATCAAAGAAGGCATGTTTTTGGGAATTGCTGGACCAAGTGGTTGCGGAAAATCTTCTTTGATAAAAGCGGTTACAAAATTGGAAAAAGGTCATGGAAAAATATGGGTAGATTCTAAAGAGATAGCAACTTTAACCAGAAAAGAAATTGCCGAAATCATTGCCTTGGTTCCACAAACGCCATTTTTAATTGCAGGCACGATTCGTGAAAATATCTGTTATGGAATGGAGAAAGAAGTGTCGCAAGAAGAAGTAGAAGAGGCTGCCAAAAGAGCTTATATTTATGATTATATTAATTCCCTTCCGGATAAGTTTGAATCCATGATTGCAGAAGGTGGCAATAATTTGTCAGGCGGACAAAGACAACGAATTGCGATTGCAAGAATTTTCTTGAGAAAACCGAAAATTTTGATTTTGGACGAAGCAACTTCTGCCCTAGACAACACATCAGAAAAGCATATTCAAACAGAAATTGAAAAATTGCAAAAAGAGAATCATACAACAGTGATATCCATTGCGCATAGGTTATCGACATTAAAAAACTGCGACCGAATTATTGTGCTGAATAAGGGTCATATTGAAGAAAGTGGAAAATATGATGAATTGATTGAAAAAAATGGAATGTTTAGTGATATGTATTATGGAAGATTAAAATAAATTTACAGAAGTTAACTATTTGTAAAATTATGGCAACTATACTTTACAACTCTATAAAAATGTGATATAATAAATAGAGATAATAAAGTAAGGAGTTAGCCATGAAACAATTTAAGAATAGAATCTATCAAAACATTACAAGAGATGAAATTTTAAAAATGAGAGAATTTAATAAGGCTACTTTTCACAAAAAACATTTAAGTAAGCAAGAAATGAGTGAATATTTAGAAATGCTATATGATATAATTTTACATTCGAATTATATTTGCCAAATTAGGGATTCCTTTGAAAAAAATGTTACAGATACTTGGATTGAATCATCAGATGAAGGTTTCGAAAAAGTGAAAATGAGTGACGAAGTTGTAAAAAATATATTGAAAAAGGAGATAGAAAGTTTAGAAAATTGCTCCGAAGAAAGTTTGGCGTTGAAGGTCGGCTATTGGGTAAACAGAATGGTACATAATGTTGAGAAAGATACCATACGAGGAAGAAAAAAGTATGAAATGAATCATATTTATACTAAATATTTTTTGAATCCCAAGTATAAGTACGGATTAGAGGATTTGTTAGATTATAGAGAAGGCAATGCGAGTGAAGATTTTGCAAATTGGATTGATGATATTTTACATCAAGAAAGAAGTGCTTTTGAAAACTCGAATTCTAAAGATAGAGTCGTTAATTTATTTTTAGGATTTTATTTGAAAAATGAGTTGTTTACGACAAAGGCACAAATGTTAAAAGAATTAATTCACTTTCATTCAGAAGCTGAAAAACCAAATGTGTTGTTAACCTTTGTACCAGAAGTAAAAGATGATATTTCCATTAAAAGAGAACCTACTGTTCGCCTGATTGCAAGAGAAAAAAATGCGATAGCACCAGTTGTTATGCATACAGATGCATCTACTTTTGAAAAAATACAGGTGCCAGAAGAACAAAATCCAGAAGTTGCAAAATTTGCTCAAAGAGGAAGAATTGGCATGCATTTTATTTTATCGAAAGAAGAATTAGCAGCTCTTGAGAGTCTAGTTGGTACGAATGAAAAATTGAAACAATTGTCTGATATCATGTTGAGGGGAGAAGAGGACAATGTTGAAAGATAAAGAAAAAATTTCGAATTTTATTCAAAATAAAGAGTATAAACAAGCGATTGACTGGATTTATCAAAACATCGAAATCAAATTAAAGGACCGTTTGAGAAAAGAGAAAAACATTGATTTAGAAGAAAACTTTATTCAAATATTGGATACGGCCATTCGAGAATTTGATGCAGATTATGAACTTTTGACTTATATTAGAAATTTATATTTGCTATCAGAAAAAAATGACGAAGAAAAACTGTTGGAATTATTAGAGATTTATAAAATCATAAAATGAACGATTTGAACGAATCGTTCATTTTGCATTATCTTCACACTTAGAACGAACACTGGCAATGATGGCTAAGTTGTCACCAACCGCAGAAAAAAAGCCAGCTAAAAGATTCACATCATCTGTACTTAAATTTTTAGCAAGAGCGCAAGAAAGTGTATTGGCTAAAGTAACTAATTCACAACCAGAAGGACTATTACAAGAATTCATAGAATCACCTATTTTAGTTTATGCAAGATGCACAAATTTGTGATAAAATTTTTTGAAAAAAAGTAAACTTTTGTTTGACAAATCAAATGTTTTGTGATAAGATGTTCTCACAAACAAAATTTTTCTATAAAAAGGAGTGATAAATATGAAGAAAAAAGATCCGAATAGTATTAATAAAAGAGAAAAAGCAATCCTTAAATTTATTGAAAAACAAATCAAAGCAAATGGTTATCCGCCATCAGTTCGAGAAATTGGACAAGCAGTTGGCTTGAAATCAACAGCCACAGTGCATGGCTATTTGGCGGCTTTGGAGCGTAAAGGCTATATCAAAAAAGAGAGCCAAAAAGGTAGAACGTTAAAATTGCTAAAAGGCGGAGCTTTGGAAAAACAAGAAGAGGTTCAGAAGGATTTTTATTCTGACCGAGAAATGGTAAATGTTCCAATTGTAGGAAAAATCACGGCAGGAGCGCCAATTTTGGCAGTGGAAAATATCACGGATACATTTCCAATTCCATTGGATTTCGTGGGAAATAGCGAAAGTTTTATGCTTGTAGTCAGAGGGGAAAGTATGATTGAAGCTGGAATTTTGGATGGGGATTATATTTTGGTTCGTAAACAAAAAAGTGCTATTAATGGGGAAATTGTAGTGGCTTTAATTGAAGATGAGGCGACTGTTAAAACATTTTATAAAGAAACAGACCACATCAGATTGCAACCAGAAAATTCAACGATGGAGCCAATTATTGTGCCAAATTGCGAAATTTTAGGAAAAGTGACGGGAGTGTTTAGAAAAATGTAGAAAGAAACTCACTATTGTTTGAAAAGCAATAGTGGTTTTTTGTTTTATTGCTTAAATTTAATGTCAAAAAACAGGATTATCAAAATTAGGGAATTAAACAGAAAATCCTTGACATTTCTAAAAAATATGATAAAATGTAAACTATGCTATAATATTTTTTTCTTTCTTGTTAATAAAAGAAAGGAAGCTCAAAACAAGTTTTTTTTGTTTAAAAAAAGGAGGGATAGTATTATGCTACAAGAAAATCGGGAAAACAAGGAGTTTCAAGTAAGTAGTGTTACAATAGCGGGGAAGGTATACAGTGAAGGAAAACTTATTAGTGAAACCACGGATAAGTTATGTGAGGGTAAGAATTATTTGGTGCCTGGTTTACAGGCTTGTTATTACTTTGATAGGGAAAATTTTACGAAAGATGGAATCACACAACATACAATCTATAGTATTCATAACAAAAAAATAGTGACCATAGAAGCTGAAGAGGTTGCAGTTATTCAGATTAAAAACAAATTTCAGGAGCTTTACTTAATTGGTATAAAGCCTAATCTTTTAGCGTATGCGGGACCCTATAGTGGTTTAGATAGCATGGAGATGTATTGCCATGGTAAAGTTTATGATGAAGACGGAGTGTGTTATGGAGACTATTTATTTGGGCACTATGAGAGTGACGAACCTAGGTACTACAGGTGCCAGAACTTTTGGTCATATTTTGACACAAAAAAGCATGCTGAAAAATTGGAGCAGATGCAGGAAATGATGGAAAAAGCTGATAAGTGGTGGACCTTAAAGAATCATTTGGTTCTTCAGATAAAGGATAAACTCATTAATTTCAATTCTTTTACTGAAGTTGCTATTAAAAGAGCTGTTGTCAGGGGCAAACTTGAGTATGTTAGTGATTTTCAAGGAAAGTCCTACTGTTGCACATTAGTTCCAGATGAAACGGATGGAGTAAGTGTTTATTCTGCAGACTTATCTAATAAATATTGCACTATACCTATACAGGGTGTTAAGCAAGTGGTATTAAATGCAATACAAATGCCTTTACCATTTTTTACGAATGAGGGATATAGGTCAAATGTTGGCTTAGTTTCATTTGATGGAAAAAGGATATTGGATGAAACTTATTCTGTAGAGTTTTATCATCCTGGTTATCGTTGCGATGACCCTTTAACTCCTATATTCATGACTGCAGAAAAATATGATTTTGATAGAGGGCAGATTTACACGGATATTTACCGTGTAGAAGGTACAGTGTTGGAGTGTATTTTTAGAGATTGCTATGAAGTAAAATTTTATAGGGATTATGATATAATTTCCCCAAGAGATTTAGAGATTTTTCTCATTGGTATTGTTTACCCAAAAAAGAATAAACTTTTGTTGTTGGAAATATATGTTCTTGAAACTTTACAAAAACTATTTTCCATTGAGATCCAAGACACTTGGGAGAATAGATTGGAATGTTCTGTTATGTTGGATAAACTTGAAAACATTACCTTGAAAGCGGATTGACATAATGCAAATCTTAAAAAAGTCCTGTTTTATTTGTTATCAATAAAACAGGACTTGACATATTATGTAAAATATGGTACAATTTAAATAAGAACACGTTAGTTTGTGGTAGGTGTGAGACTATCGCATGGGCACCCTCCAACTGGAGGAATAGGCAAAGGAGGAATTTGCCATGAGATATGAATTAGTAACAGCAGAGTCATTTGACTCTTTTAAAGCTGCTGAAGAGTTGAACAAAAGAGTTAACCAAAAGCTAGAAGAAGGTTGGGAGTTGTATGAAAATCCAATCCCTAGTGAACGGGGGAATGGTATCAACTCCAAAATAATTGTGGTTCAAGCTATGACAAAAAAATAACTTGAGTTTGGGGCTGCTACTCACATAGTAGCCTTTTTTGTGTTTCAGAATATTATTCATAAAAATTTCCCAATAAATCTTGACTAATGAAAAGAAAAATTATATGATAGATATGGATTTTGAAAAAGGAGAATTGTATGGAAAAAAATATCTATTCTACGCCACTTGCTGGCAGATATCCAAGCAAAGAAATGAACTATATTTGGTCAGATGATAGCAAATATTCGACTTGGAGAAAATTGTGGGTGGCACTTAGCCAAACAGAGAAAGAACTTGGCATTGACATCACAGACGAGCAAATCAATGAAATGAAAGCGCATGTGCAGGATATCGATTATGAAATCGTTGCAAAACGTGAGGCAGAATGCAGGCATGATGTCATGGCACATGTCTATGAATTTGGCTTGAAAGCCCCAAGTGCCAAGCCAATCATTCACTTGGGAGCAACTTCTTGTTATGTCACAGATAACACAGATATTATTTTGATGACACAAGCATTAAAACTTGTGAAAAATAAGTTGGTTGTCGTCATCAATCATTTGAAGCAGTTTGCGGAAAAATATAAAGCCACAACTTGCCTAGGTTATACGCATTTTCAACCAGCGCAATTGACGACTGTCGGAAAAAGAGCGACTTTGTGGTTGCAAGATTTGTTGGAAGATTTGGAAGAATTGGAATTTGTGGAAAGCCACATGAAATTGCTAGGTTGCAAAGGCACAACTGGCACGCAGGAAAGTTTCATGAAGTTGTTTAAGGACGAAGAAAAAGTGAAACAAATTGATAGCAAAATTGCACAAAAAATGGGATTTGACAAAGTTTTTGCTGTGTCACGGACAAACGTATACGAGAAAAGTGGATAGCAGAGTTTTGAGCGTTTTGGCTGAGATTGCACAAAGTGCCTCGAAATTTGCGAATGACATGCGTTTGTTGCAACATGAAAAAGAGTTGGAAGAGCCGTTTGAAAGTGGGCAGATTGGTTCATCTGCCATGGCATATAAGCGAAATCCAATGAGGAGCGAGCGTATCAATTCGTTAAGCAGACATGTTATCGCGCTTTCGATGGACCCAAACATGACAGCAAGTACACAGTGGCTAGAAAGAACGCTAGATGACTCAGCCAACAAGCGAATTTGCATTCCAGAAGCCTTTTTGGCAGTGGACGCTATTTTGATTTTGTATGCGAACATTGCTAGCGGAATTGTGGTTTATGAAAATGTTATCAAAACCAATATGATGCAAGAATTGCCTTTTATGGGAACCGAGGAAATTTTGATGAATGCGGTTTTGAAAGGCGGAGATAGACAGGAATTGCACGAAAAAATCCGTGTGTATTCGATGCAAGCAGGACGTGAAGTCAAGGAATTTGGAAGGCCAAATGATTTGGTGGATCGCATTGCGAAAGATGAAACATTTGGTATGACAAAAGAGGAAATTTTGGCAGCCTTAAATCCAGACCATTTGTGCGGTAGAAGTAGCAACCAAGTAACCGATTTTATTGAAAATCATGTTAATCCTGTGTTGGAAAAATATAAGGATTTATTAAACATAGAAATGGGAAATGTAAATGTATAACCGTAGGGGCACGGGGCACCGTGCCCTGAAACTGTTACCCAGAATAAATTAATTAGGAAGGAAAGTAAAAAAATGGCAAAAGTAAATGTAGTAATCCGGTTCATTTTATGGAGATGAAGGAAAAGGCAAAATTATTGACTATTTAGCAAAAGATGCCGATTTTGCAGTCAGATGCACAGGCGGAAATAATGCAGGACATACGATCAATGTAGACGGCAAAAAATATGCGTTTCATTTAATTCCGTCAGGCATTTTGAATGCGAACACAAAAGCGATTATTGGCAATGGTGTTGTGATTGACCCAAAAGTGTTGGTGGAAGAAATCGAAAATTTGAAGCAAAATGGTTATGACGCGAAGAATTTGTATATTAGTGATAAGGCGCACGTGATTTTTCCATATCATATTGAGTTTGACCAATTGCTAGAAGACTTGAGGGATAAAGAAGATAAAATTGGTACGACGAAAAGAGGAATTGGTCCGGCTTATTGTGATAAGTTTGAGCGAAGTGGCATTCGTTTTGAGGATTTTATTTCCAACCGATTGGAAGGGTTGCTTAGACGAAATGTGCGCCAGAGAAATCGAATTTTGGAATTGTATGGATGTGAGTCGTTTGATTGCGACAAAATTTTGGAGGAGTATCAAAAATATGCCGAAATTTTGAAACCGTACGTGACAGATACGATTTCGATGTTGCATCAGGCATTGGAGGAGGATAAAACAATTGTGTGCGAGGGCGCGCAAGCAACTTTACTAGATATTGATTTTGGAAGTTATCCATTTGTGACTTCTTCGAATCCGACGATTGGTGGAATTTCGACAGGAAGTGGAATTGGCGCTAAGTATATGAATGAAGTGTATGGCGTGTTGAAAGCGTATTCTTCGAGAGTGGGAAGTGGTCCGTATTTGACAGAGGAAGATAACGAAATTGGTGACCAAATCAGAGAATTGGGTCACGAGTATGGAACGACGACAAAGCGACCACGTCGTTGTGGCTGGCTGGATTTGGTGGCATTAAAATATGCCGTGATGCTCAATGGAATGACAGGTTTGGCAATCAATCATTTGGATACAGTGGCAAAATTGGATAAAATTAAGTTATGCGTCGCCTACAAACATGACGGAGTGGAGGATATGAGATTTTCAACGAATTGTGATTATGTAGCAAAATGCGAGCCGGTGTATGAAGAATTCGAAGGAAACTTTGGCGATCTTTCGAATATTAAGAAACGTGAAGATTTGCCGGAAAATGCCAAAAAATATTTAGCCCGCATTGAAGAATTGGTTGGCGTTCCAGTGAAGTTTATCGGAACAGGTGCAGGAAGAGAAGAGTTGATTGTGGTGGAATCATCATAAAGAGGATATTTTTGGAGATGTATTTTTAGAACATCTCCATTTTTTATTGACAAATGTAAAGAACTGTGATATAAATAATTTATTCGTGGCAATTTCTGCCAGAAAAAATCCCGCAATAAGGAATTATAGAATATGATGAACATGTATATGGATGAATCTGGAAGTGTACATCCAAAGAAGAATGGACTCAATCAATTTTTTGTTATTGGCATTATGATGTCAAGGCATGAAAAACAATTGAGAAGAGCATATAAAATTTTTATAAGAAAAAATTTAGAAACTTTAAAAAAACTAGATTTAGAAAATAAGATGTTTGATAAAAATGGCAAATTTCGAGAAATAAAGGGAAGTTGTTTTAATCGAAAAATGAAGTTAGAATTTATGCATTTTTTTTGTCAAAAGGATTGTTTCAAAGTAGCGTATATTGTTTTGGATAATCATCAATTGCAAGAAAAATTTATTTCGAATAAAGCAAGAACCTTTAATTATTTGCTCAAGTTATTTTTGATCAATGCGGTGCAGAGAAAATATATTCGAGATGCAAAATTATTTTTACATATTGATGAAAGGAATGTGAAAACAGGTTCTAAATATTCTTTAGAAGATTATTTGAATCAAGAAATGGTGCTAAATGCAGAATTTGTGGATTCTGTTCAAGTAAAATACTATGATTCTGCACAGAATCCATTGATTCAAATAGCAGATGTTTTTTCGAATATTATGTATTCCAATTTAATGACGAGAGGAGCCTATCAAAAGGAACTGAAGGAATTAAGTCAAAAGGAATATATTTTGCCTTTGTTTTTCTTTCCACCCAAATAAAGTATAAAAAATGATAATAGCCTATTGACAAATGTAAAAATTTATGCTATAATAAAATATAGTTAAACAGTAAGTCCTTAGAACATGCCATGTTCTCGGTAAGTGATATGTATTATCATCATGCTAAGGCAGTTAACGATAATGAATTTGAAATTTAGTAGCAAAAAAAATCATCTAGAATATGATATTTTAGGTGATTTTTTTATGAAATTGGGTTTGTGTTTGGCTGGTGGTGGCATCAAAGGTGCGGCGCATATTGGTGCGATTAAGGCTTTGAGGGAAGCTGGTGTTCATTTTGAATATATTTCGGGGACGTCGTCTGGGAGCATTGTTGCGACTTTATATGCCTGTGGTTATTCGACTGATGAAATTTATGTTGCGTTCAAAAAATACGCCAAAAAAATTGGTTATTGGGATTGGAACAATGTTTGGAATGTGAGCAAACATTTTTTAGAAACAGGAAAAGTAAAATTGACTGGGTTGAATAGCGGAAAGTCGATTTATGATTTTGCGCATCGATTGTGTAGGGCAAAAGGGATACAAAATATCAATCAAGTGCCTAGAAAATTGATTATTCCGACCGTCAATATTTATACAGAGGAATTGTATGTTTTTCATTCTGGACCGTTGATTCGAAATGAGAAAAATATTAAATATATTAATAATGTGGATATTGGAACTGCTGTGCAGGCGAGTTGCAGTTATCCAGGTGTTTTTTGTCCGTGTGAATATCGAGATACGCTTTTGGTGGACGGCGGTTTGGCGGAGAATTTGCCGTGGCGTGAAACCAAGAGAATTGGTGCCGATAAAGTGGTTAGTATTGTTTTTGTCGAAAAAACGCCAAAGAAATGTTGTGATAATGTGGTGCAAATTTTGGATAAATCGTTTGGCATTTTATGCCATGAGTTGGCGCGTTACGAATGGGATGGAACGGATTATTTGTTAGAAATCGAAACCAATAATGTGGGGTTACTGGATTGGAAAAAAGTGGATGAATTGTATGAGCAAGGATATGAGCAAACAAAGCAAAAAATTAAAAATTGGTTGCCAGAAATTACTTGTTGATAAAGTTTTTATAGATTCAAAAACAAATTTGATGCTATTTTTCTTAAAAAATGCTACATCGCCGTAGAAACATTTTAGAGGCTATTTTGACGATTTTACCCCATCTAGGGTATGGTTGCATTACCTACTTTTTTAAAATGCCTTAAAATCGCTTAAAATGCGTCGCTGTTTTTGGATGTCTGCCAAAAACACGCCCGGAAAAATACCTAAAAATTCGTCTAATGCACGAAAAACGACTTTTTAGTCATTTTTGTCTAAAAAATTAAAAAAGTCGCTAAAAACGCCTTAAAATGAGTTGGGCGTTTTTTCGTTATGCTACAAATTTTAGATAATATTTTGTTATTTTATGTCTTTTTATGTTGCATGTTTTTTGATTTATCGGTATAATAAAAAAGGAAAAATTAGCAAAATACGAGAGGAAAAAATGAAGAAGAAATACAGTTTTTTGAGAGAAACGTTGAAGGGAACAACAAAGCAGATTTTGTGGATTTTGGTTTTGACGATGATAACTTCGAAATTAAATGTCTATATACCGATGTTTATTCAATATGCGCTAGATGGCATTGTGATGCAACAGGAAAACGTTATCCCAACTTGGATTACGTGCCTGTTTTATCAAGATAGCGCGATTTCAAAATTGCTGATTTTGGCATTGGTACTTGTGGCTTTGAACACCATTGCTTTTATTTTAAAATACATACGCAGTAAAATCAGTACAAAATTTAATTTAAGAATCAATCGCAATGTGAAATATACGATTTTAAATCATCTTTCGAAAATGAAATATTCATCCTTTAGTGAAATTAATCATGCAGACGTGATTCAAAGGGTGAACAATGATGCTTTGATTTATGCGGACTTTTTTAATTCGCAATTGAATTTGTTTTTGGATACGATTTTTATTGTGGGATTTTCGGTGGTGCAAATTTTTGAGTTGAATCAAGCGTGTGGCGTGTTTGTTTTTATGATTTGTTTTTGCATTGTCTTGTTGTCGATTTGGTATTATAAAGCGTCTATCCATTTGGTGGAAGAAACGATGGAGGCGAATAAGCAAATCATTGAAAAAACGAGAAATGCAGTGACAAATTCCAAAATGCAAAAAGCGTTTAATCTAAAAAGGAACGAAATTGCAGATTTTAAAAAGGTGAACGAAGCCTATCGCAAAACCGAATTAAAATTGGGCAAATATCGCGTGGTTTATGGAATTGGCACACACAGCATCCGTAATTTCAAAGAGCCGATTATCTTGCTGTTTGGTGGAATTTTAGTCGTGCAAGGGCAGATGTCATTGGCGGTGGTTTCGGTGCTTTTGAGTTATGCCAATAAAATTTCCGAGTATATTTATGACACAGTGGATAAGTTAAAAGATTTGAACCAATTTTTGGTTTCGTATCGCAAATTGGCGCATTTGATGGAAGTTAAGGAAGAAGAGCAAAACAAGGAAGACAAAAAATTGCAAGGCAATATTGTGTTGGAAAATGTGAGCGTCAAATTAGGCGGAAATACGATTTTGCAAAACATGAGTTTGGAAATCAAGCAAGGCGAAAATATTGCCATTATTGGCGATAATGGCGCCGGAAAAACGATTTTGGCGAAAACATTGCTTGGATTTTATGAATACGAAGGCAACATTTGGATTGGGGAAAACAATTTAAAAGACGTCAGTCCGAAAAGCATTCGCGATTATGTTGGCTTGGTTTTGCAAGATACATATTTGTTTCATGATACGATTCGCGAGAATTTAAGAATAACGGATTCAGAATTGTCAGAATGCGAAATGCTAGAAGCCTTGAAAGCAGTGGATATGTATCAAGATATTGAACGATTTGAAGACAAGCTAGATACAGTTTTGGAAAGTGGCGGAGAAAATTTGTCTGGCGGACAAAAGCAAAGAGTGGCGATTGCACGCAATATTTTGTCAGACCATGCCTTTATCATTTTGGATGATTCGCTTTCAAAGTTAGATACACGAACTAAATTGAATATTTTGGAAAATATGATGGCACTGAACAAAGGCGTGTTAATGATTTCGCATGATATTCAGGTGGTCAAAGCATGTAGTAGGGTCATTTTTATTCATGAAAACCAAGCGAAAATGAATACCCATGCTTATTTTATGGAAAACAGCGAAGCGTATAGGCAGATGCTTGAGATGAAGCAAAATACGATTTTGGAAGAAGAGGGAGAATATGTTTAGAGAAATTTGGAGCCGTTATCGAAAAATGGCGATTAATGCTGCTATGGGAAGTACGGTTACAACGATTGCAATTGTTCTGTTTATCACGTTTATGATTATTATGGTGGAATATGCAGTTCCGAGTGGTGATATAAAATTAATCGTCAAACTGGGCGTAATTTATGTTGTTGTCAATCTGTTTAGAGCAGTGGTTAATTTTTGGGAAGATTTTGCAGAAACGGATTTGCAAAAAAATGTGGAAGCAGATTATCGCGAAAAAATATTTGTCAAATTACAAAACATGCAACAAAGCGAAATTGACCATTTGAATGCTGGCAATGTTTTGGAAAATATGTTAAATGACACCAAAGAAATGGGAAAATATTGGGATTGGGGGATTGACCGAAGCTACACAAGAGGCTTGCTAAGGTTAATTGGCACATTGGCTGTTTTGCTGTATTTGAATGTTCCGATTATTCTGGTTGCGATGGTGATTTATGGCATTGGTTTTGTGGTTGCTTTTGTATTTCAGAAAAAGTCACTACAATTTACGGAGCAAAAGAGAAAAATCAATAGTGAGATTTTGGGATTTTCCAATGAGCAAATCAATGGTTTTGAAACTGTTAAAGCTTTGGAAGTGCAAGCACAAAGAATGGCAGAATTGAAAAAGTTGCTCAAAAATTATGAAAAGGCAGTTGAAAAACTAGAGAAAAATATTCGCATGTATACCTGTTTTTATGATTACATTGTTTCGTTTGTTTTGGTGGTAACAATTGTGCTGAGTGGCGTTAGTGTGTTGCAAGGAATTGCCTCTTATGGAACTTTGATTGTTTTGGCGCGTTATATTTCGTCGCCAGAATGTTATGCGAAATGGGTGATTGAAGGTTTTCAGTATCGCAATGTGAGCGAGATTTCGTACCAAAAAGTGTTGGCGGTTTTGGAAAAAGCGGAGGAAGAAATTGAGGCAGGAAAGACGCTTTCCAAAGTGGAAAATGTTGTATTTAGAGATATTCATTTTTCGTATGATAAAAATCAAAAAGTGCTAAGCGGAATCTCGCTCGAAGTAAACCAAAATGAAAAGGTGGCGCTAATTGGTAGAACAGGAAGTGGCAAAACGAGTTTGGTGAATCTGCTTTGCCGTTTTTATGAGTTGGAGCAAGGCGAAATTCTAATCAATGGGCAGAATTATCAGGATTTTAGCATCCAAAGTTTGCGTGATAAAATTGGTTATATTTTGCAAAAAGTCGTGATTTTTGAAGGAACGATTTTGGAAAATATTAATATAGCGAAGAAAAATATTGCGCGAGAAAAAATAATCGAAATTTGCCAGAAATTAAATTTGCATGAGAAAATCAGACAGTTTGAAAATGGTTACGACACCGTGATTGACAGCGAAACAGACCTGTTTTCTAATGGCGAAAAGCAGATGATTAATTTTGCAAGAGTCATGGTGCAAAATCCGGATATTCTGATTTTGGATGAGGCGACGGCATCCCTTAGTGATAAGTCTGAGATGCTTGTCCAAAATGCGATTCGAGAAATTACCAAAGGCAAAATTAGTTTGATTATTGCCCACCGTTTGTCTACCATTAAAGATTGTGACAAAATTATTTATTTGCAAGATGGCAAAATCATCGAGCAAGGAAATCATGAAAATTTATTAGAGCAACAGGGCGAATATTACAAATTAATCCATGCGTAATCGTAGGGGTACGGGGCACCGTGCCCACCCAAAAACATGATATAAAATGATGGAAAAAAAGGTTCCACCCTTGCCTACCCAAAACCGAAAGGAGACCAAAATGAATCTAAATCAATCCAGACGTAGAAATGCAAAATTATACCCAATTTACAAAATGTTTTCCTGGGATTTGTTATTTTATTATTCCATTGAATTTTTGTTTTATACATTAACAAAAGGCCTAACCGCAGCAGAAATTTTGACAATCAATGGATTATATATTGTGTTTAAAGTGGTGATGAATATTCCAGGAATTGCAATTTGCGATGCCATTGGAAAACGAAAAAGTATCATTTGGGGAAACTTGCTGGTTGTTATTAGTATGGTGATATTAATTGTTATGCCAGGCGCTATGAGTGTCATTCTTTCCAATTTGATAGCGGCATTAGGTTATATTATGAAAGCCATTTCGGAGTCCAATTTGCTATACGATTCCGTTGCAACGCACGGTGGTGATGGCTTATATACCAAACTAGATGCCAAAGGTGGAAGTTGGTATTATATTTTGGACGGAATTGCTTCTTTGGTAGCGGGGTATTTGTTTGTCATCAACAATTATTTGCCGATGTATATTTGCTTAGGATTTACGGTTATTTCACTGCTAATTTCTTTGTTTTTTAAAGAAATTTATCCGCTCCAAAAAGAGCAAAAAAATTTGCGAAAATTTTTGGGTGAATACAAGCATGATTTAAAAGTATCGATGAAATTTATTGTGCATTCCAGAAGGATGAAATCGTACATTTTATTTGGTGCGGTTTTCTATGGAATCATTTCTATTTTTGATACTTACAAAGGTGATTTGTTAACTGATATTGGCATTCCAGAAGAGCAATTTTCGATGATTTTTGCTATTTTAACTTTTATTGGCGGATTGTCTGTTAATTTGATTCCTGCCTTAGAAAAGAAATTCAAAAATAGGGTCTTAACTTTTTTGTCGATGTTGTATATCGGAAGTTACTTGGTGATAGGTCTTTGTGTGACAAAATTGACAGGAAATGCCATCATTCCGATGATATTGTTGATGTATTGTTTGGCAAAAATGGTGACATCGATTTGGTACATTTTAGAATACAAATATTTGAAGAATTTTAGCCAGCCAGAAATGCGAAATAAAATTACATTTACTTATGAATTGATTGGAGGAATCACGGCAAGTATCATGTCAATTTTAGGCGGATTATTGCTAAATGTAATCAGCATCCAAAATGCGATTTTAGTTGTCAGTTTAGCTTCACTTGCCATTCTGATTTTGATACTAGATTACATGCGAACAAGGTTTGGTTTGAGACCAGAACAGTATCGAAAAGAGGATATTGAATTTGTAGAAAAAGAAGGAGAAGAAACTGCGGATTAACGACGAAGGCGTCCACCAAAAAAAGAGTCAAATGAAGAAATTATTTTAGTTCATGAAAAGAGAGGAAGAATATGAATAAATTAATCATTATTACGGGCATAGCTGGCTCCGGAAAAACGACTTTAGCAAATTTAAATCAATTATCCAATCAATTTTTTACGAATCTATTAGAAGAAAGTATGAGGCGTAAGGATGAAAATATTATCATAGAGTATCCGTTTGATTTGAAATGGAAAAGTGTATTTGAAAAATTTTCAAAAAAGTATCAATATGATGCTATCACGATTAATGCAATGGTAGAAAATTTTGATGAAAATTGGGAAAGAATTGTAAAAAGAGATTTAAGCGATGAAAGACATCCAGCTCATGAACTAAGTTGTTATAATCCGCTTTATAAAAGCGAATATGAAAAGGAAGAAAACATGGATTATGATGTTTTAAAAAAAGAGAATGATACGAAAGAAAATCACCAAATTAATTTAGGAAAAATTATCGAATTTCGTAACAAAAATGAGAAAAGTTTAGAGGAAATTTTGCGAAAAATGAAGGAGTAAATTATGAAAAAAATCAGAAAAGAATTACAAAATCTAGCAGATGAAAAATATGGCGCATTCAATCAAAAATTATGTCCAGATACGGAGAAAAAAATGCTGGGAATTCGTGTGCCGCAGCTTCGAAAATTGGCGCAGAAAATTGTCAAAGAATATGATTTACAAGAATTTTTAAAACAGGCGGATGATGACTGTTTTGAAGAAGTGATGTTGCAAGGATTTGTGATTGCTTATAGCAAAATAAATATGGATGAAAAGTTGGAATTAACCAAAAAGTTTGTGCCCAAAATCGATAGTTGGGCGATTTGTGATACGTTTTGTCCGACATTAAAAATCAAACCAAACGATTTGGAAAAAGTGTGGAATTTTATTCTGCCATATTTGGATTCAAAAGAGGAATTTGAGGTACGTTTTGCGGTCATCATGATGCTGGATTATTACATTACAGATGAGTCTGTTGACCAAGTTTTAGAAAAGCTGGACCAAATTTCACACGAAGGGTATTATGTGAAAATGGCGACCGCGTGGTGCTTGGCAGAAATCGGGATTAAATTCAACGAAAAAGCAATGGCTTATTTGAAAGGTCAAAATCATTTGGATGATTTTACGTTCAATAAAGCTTTGCAGAAGATGCGTGAGTCGTATCGCATCGACAGTCAGCAAAAGGAAATTTTAAAGAAAATGAAACGATAAAGTATTGCTATTTTTCCAAAGTTATACTATAATAGATATATCAAAAAAGGAGGGAACTTTTATGGAGAAAAGTTTTAGTGAGAGTTATAAAAACGCGGGGGTTGATGTGACGGCTGGTTACAAGTCAGTAGAATTGATGAAAAAATCCATTCAAAGTACATATAATGAAGGCGTTGTTGGCGATATTGGCGGTTTTGGTGGACTTTTTGCTCCGAATTTAACGGGCATCAAAGAACCTATTTTTGTATCCGGAACAGATGGCGTCGGAACCAAGCTAAAATTGGCTTTTTTAATGAATCAGCATAACACCATCGGACAAGATTGTGTCGCTATGTGTGTTAACGACATCGTGTGTTGTGGCGCAAAACCATTGTTTTTCTTGGACTATATGTCGCTTTGGAAAAACATTCCTGAAATGGTTGCAGATATTGTAAGTGGCATTGCAAATGGTTGCAAACAAGCAGGTTGCGCCTTAATTGGCGGAGAAACAGCCGAAATGCCAGGCATGTATGCAGAAAACGAATACGATTTGGCAGGATTTGCAGTCGGCATGGTCGACAAAGCGAAAATGATAGATAGTAGCACAATTGAAGTTGGCGACAAAGTCATTGGATTAGCGTCTAGTGGCGTTCATTCTAACGGATTTTCCTTAATTCGTAAATTATTTCGCATTGGTACAGACGAAAATGCTTTAAATCAATACCAAGGAGAATTGGGCATGAGTTTAGGCGAATGTTTGTTGACACCAACCAAAATTTACGTAAAACCAGCGTTAGAATTAATTTCTAAAGTCCATGTCAAAGGGATTTCGCACATCACAGGTGGTGGATTTTATGAAAACATGCCACGTATGTTAAATGAAAAAGTGGCGTTGCGTATCCAATCGGATGCTTACAAAGTGCCTGCCATTTTCCAATTAATTCAAAAAATAGGCGATATTCCGACACATGATATGTACAACACATTCAACATGGGAATCGGAATGGCAATCATTGTGCCAGAAAACGAAGTAGAAAAATCGCTTCAAATCTTGAGAGATTGCGGAGAAGAAGCCTATTTAATCGGAGAAGTCGTAGAAGGCAAGAAAGAAATTCAAATTGTGTAAATTTCTTGGCAGAAAAATTGACATAATGGTTCCAAATGTGATATAATACGCTTTACGAGGTAAAAAATGATGTATTATAACTGGAAACAAACTACGAATACAGATGAATTAAAAATTGTATGTAATTTAATCAAAAACGGCGAAATCGTTATATTTCCTACAGAAACCGTTTACGGAATTGGCGCCAATGCGTATGACGAAAAAGCAATTGGAAAAATTTTTATGGCAAAAGGAAGACCTTCCGATAATCCAGTAATCGTTCATATTTCTGACAAAAAAACGATTAGTGAAATTGCAAGAGAAGTAACGGAGGTAGAGCAAAAACTAATTGATGCTTTTATGCCAGGCCCGTTTACGTTAATTTTGAATAAAACAGATAAAATTCCAGATATTGTATCAGGTGGTTTGCCAACAGTCGCAGTGCGTATGCCAGACAATGTAATTGCTAGAGGAATTATCACGTTTTCCGGCGTTCCAATTGCGGCTCCAAGTGCGAACATTTCTGGGCGACCAAGTGGAACGGCGGTGGAAGATATTCGTCAAGAATTGGAGGGAAAAGTTTCGGCGATTGTAGATGGCGGAGAAACGCAAATTGGCTTAGAATCCACGGTTGTAAGAGTCATTGAAGAAGTGCCACATATTTTACGACCAGGCAAAATCACGCCAGAAGAAATTAGAGATGTGGCTGGATGCGTGAAATTTTCCAATGGCATTTTTGAGCCAGTCAGTGAAAACGAAAAAGTAGAAAGTCCAGGTGTTAAACACAAACATTATGCCCCTAAAACGCCCGCAGAATTAATTTATTCCAAAGTGGACGGAACGCTGATTTTCGAGCTCAATCGAATGGTGAAATATTATAAAGGCGATGTGGTCATATTGGGTTTTGAGGAGCATAAAAATAATATTGTTGTTTCCAAGCATCGATTTATTAGTTTAGGAAGCAAAAATAATTTAGAAGAAGTTGCGAAAAATCTGTATTCTGCATTGCGAAAGGCGGACGAATTAGGCGGGCAAATCATTTTAATCGAAGGCGTTGAAAAAAGAGGTTTGGGCATAGCCATTATGAATCGATTGCTACGCAGTTGCGGATATCGTTATCATGAATTTTAAGAAAAGTGCTGTAAAAAATGATGAAAATCATAAAAAAGAGCGAGCGAAATTTTGGCAAAGCCAAAATTTCTCACGCTTTTAGTTTTTTACAGCCCTTTAAAAATAAGAAAACGGAGGAAAAAGCATGTATTTAATCGTAGGTTTGGGAAACCCAGAAGCAGATTATGATAACACAAGGCATAATATGGGATTTCATGTCATTAACAAATTGGCGAAAGAGTATGGACTAGAAATGGCAAGAAAAAAATTCAATAGTGAGTACGAAACAGCCGTTATAGAAGGCGAAAAAGTCATTTTGGTAAAGCCACAAACTTTCATGAATGCGAGTGGCGAGGCAGTCATTGAATTTGTGAATTTTTACAAAATAGACCTAGACCATGTTGTTGTGATTTATGATGATATGGACATTGAACCAAGCAAAATTCGCATTCGCAAAAGTGGCTCACCAGGCAGTCACAATGGCATCAAATCAGTGACGCATTTTTTAAATAGTGAAAATTTTCCACGCGTTCGTATCGGAATTGGCAAGCCAAATGACGAAGAAAATGTAATTGAATACGTGATAGGCGCCATCCCAGAAGAAGAAAAAACGCTGTTAGCAGACGGAATCGAAAAAGCGAAAAAAGCCATTGTGGAATTATTAAAAAACGGCATCGATTCCGCCATGAATAAATTTAATTGAAAAATGAAATGTAGGGGCAAGGTTCCACCCTTGCCCTGTTGCCCCAAAAAAAATATGCAATCCGTAGGGGCACGGTGCACCGTGCCCTTACAATCATAAAATGTAAAAAAGGAGAAAAATATGAAAGTAGGTTTTGTCTCATTAGGTTGTAGCAAAAATTTGGTGGATACAGAAATGATGATTGGAAAATTCAAAAAACAGAAATTTGAAATTATCAATCATCCGAGCGATGCAGACATCATTTTGATTAACACATGCGGCTTTATTGAAACCGCCAAAGAAGAGGCAATCAACACCATTTTGGAAATGGCGGAATACAAGGAAAATGGAAAATGTCAATATCTGATTGTGACGGGTTGTTTGGTGAAACGTTATCAAAAAGAGCTTGAAAAAGCCTTGCCAGAAGTGGATTTGTTTGTATCGCCTGACCAATATGATACCTTATGGAATCAAGTTGAAACATTGCTTGTGGGAGAAACAAAGTCTGCAAATACCTTGGATTACATGGAAAGATGCATTGCCACAGGAAACACAACAACCTATTTGAAAATTGCAGAAGGATGTAGCAATCATTGCACCTATTGCGCCATTCCTTCTATTCGAGGACCTTATATCAGTCGTCCGATGGAAGAAATTTTAGAAGAAGCCAAAAGATTGGCTGATTTGGGTTATCAAGAAATGATTGTGATTGCGCAAGATACGACGAAATACGGTTTGGATTTGTATGGAGAATTGAAACTGGCAGAGCTTTTGCAAAAACTTTGCGAGATAGATAAAATTAAGTGGATTCGTTTTTTGTATGCGTATCCAGAAAGCATTACAGATGAATTGATTGAAGTGGTAAAAAACAACGAAAGAATTTGTCATTATTTTGATATTCCATTGCAACATTTTTCCGATAAAATTTTGAAAAAAATGAATCGCAAAAGCGATGCCAAATCCATTGAAAAGTTGATTGAAAAATTAAGAAGAGAAATTCCAGATGTCATCATTCGCACTACCATGATTGTTGGTTTCCCAGGGGAAACAGAAGAAGATTTTGAGGAGTTATACGGATTTGTCAAAAGAGCAAAATTTGATAAGCTGGGGGCATTTCGTTATTCAAAGGAAGAAGGAACGCCAGCTGCGAAATTGCCCAACCAAGTGCATTATAAAACCAAGCAAAAACGTTGGAATTGCTTGATGCGTGAGCAAGAAAAAATCGCGAAATCGAAGCTGGAAGCAAAAGTAGGAAAGACATACGAGGTGCTGATTGACAGCGTTTTAGGAAATACGATGATTGCCAGAAGTTATATGGATATTCCAGACGAAGATGGCGTCATTTATATCAAAAACGCGTCAGCGCAAGAAAATGTTTTTGCCAAATGCCAAATTACAGGCGTCAAAGGCTATGATTTAATTGGGAAAATAGTTGACTAATCTAACAAATTTCGATATAATATAAAAAATATGAGAAGGAAGGAAAAAACGATGTTTAAGAAACTTCTGACTTTTATTATGTTGTTATTTGTGGTGATTGGATTAGCAGTTGGTGTTTATTTTTCGATTTCTTCCCAGGGAAAAAGCGATGAGAAACAATCGAAATTGGATGGCGTTTTGGAAACGATTCAGACGAAACAAGTGCAAGCAACGCAAATTTTTACGTATGGAAAAGCGTTGAATTTTTCGGGAACTTTGCCGAATGTTTCCAAAGATAATTTTGAAAGTGTCAAATTGTATCTTACCAATGGTGATGGGTTCGAAAAAACGTATCCGCTAACTGGCACGTTTTCAGAAGGAAATTTGATGGTCACAACCACTGAGCAAATCAACGATGGCTGTATTTTGGACGATTTAGACGTGGGCGAATATATTGTTTTAGTGAGGCTCAAGTTAAATAATAGTGTGAATCCGAAGTATTATTCGTTAAGCAATGGCTCGGAATTTGAAGGTATCGAATATGATACAATGACCAAAGAAAATCAAAATAAAAAAGTGCAAATTTGTTTTCAGGAAAAAGCGCAGAAAGAGCAGAGTTTGGCATATTTAAGATTGAATGTGGAAAATGCCCAAAAGCCAGAAAATGTTTATGACATTGTGATTGACGCCGGTCACGGTGGAAAAGATGTTGGCGAAAAAGCAGGAAGCGACACAGAAGCAGATATCACACTTCGCTATGCGAAAGCATTGCAAGAACGTTTGGAGGCAAATGGCTTAAAAGTCAAGCTAACGCGAGATGACAGCAATTCGGCAGAATATACGGCGACAAACATGTATGATGCCAACGGCAGAATTACCACGGCTTGTAGCACCAAAGCAAAACAGATGATTTCGTTTCACATCAACAATGGAAATAAAGGTTTGCGCGGTTTGGAAATCTATAGTCCCTGCAAATCCAATTTGGAATTGGTGCAAAATATGGCAAATAAAATCGTGACCTATACGGATTTAGAATACTCGAATAACAATTCGTTCAAAAAGGGCGAGGGGGTTTATGTGCGAAATTTTACGCAAAGTGTGATTAATGATTATACGAGCACGGCCAATAAAAAAGGGTATGCGCCTTACAATATCACGCTAGATACGCCATATTTGTATACCATTCGCGAAGTCGGAGGCATTGCAACAAATGCCTATGTAGATGGGCGAAATACAGCGTATGCGGCAAATCAGTATTACCGTTCTAATCAAGGAATTGAATGTTACCAGATTGAAATGGGGTATATCAAAAATGATTTAGAAATCATCAAAACGCAAATGGAGCAATATGTGATTGCGATTTCAGATGCGCTATTGGAAAGTTTGTAAAAAGGAGGAAAAGAGATGAGTCATAAAGTAAAACCAAGAACCTTGGCAGGAACGTTGGAGTTGTTGCCAAATGACCAAATTTTGTTTAATGAAATGGTGGACAAAATTCGAAAAGCGTATGAAAGTTTTGGCTTTTTGCCATTGGATACGCCGATTTTGGAATTGTCCGAAATTTTGCTTGCTAAAGCAGGCGGCGAAACCGAGAAGCAAATTTATCGTTTTGAAAAAGGGGACAATGATTTGTCACTTCGTTTTGATTTAACCGTTCCGTTTGCCAAATACGTTTCCATCTACCAAAACGAGCTTGTTTTTCCGTTTAAACGTTACCAAATTGGAAAAGTTTATCGTGGCGAAAGACCACAAAAATGCAGATTTCGCGAATTTTATCAATGCGATGTAGACGTCATCGCAGATAAACTGGACATCATCAATGATGCCGAAATGGTAAACATTATTTATACCGCTTTTCAATCATTGAATTTGGCGAAATTTACGATTTGTATTAACAACCGAAAAATTCTAAATGGGCTTTTTGAAGCATTGCAAATCGCGGACAAAAAAGTAGAAATCATGAGAATTATCGATAAAATCGATAAAATTGGCGAAAAAGCAATGCGTGAAGAACTAGAAAAATTAGAAGTCACTCAAAATAACATCGACAAAATTTGCGAATTTATTTTAATTTCAGGCTCTACGAGCGAAAAAATCGAGAAATTGAAATCCATGCAAATTGCGAACGAAACTTTTGTCAGTGGACTGACAGAATTAGAAAAAATAGCCAAATACGTCACAGAATTTGGCATTCCAGAAGAAAATTTTAAAATTGATTTAAAAATCGCCAGAGGCTTAGATTACTACACAGGAACAGTTTACGAGACGTTTTTTGATGAATATCGCAACCTCGGAAGCGTTTGCTCAGGCGGAAGATATGACAACTTAACCGAATATTATACCGACCGAAAATTCCAAGGCGTAGGCATTTCGATTGGCTTAACAAGATTATTTGCGCAATTAAAAGAAATGAACCTTTTGCAAGCTAGTAACCATTCAATAGCCAAAGTATTGGTCGTTCCCATGGATGAAAATTGTAGCAATTTTGCCCTAAAAACAGCAAAACAATTGCGCGATAGCGGCATAAACACAGACTTATATTCTAACTTCCAAAAAGACATGAAAGCCAAACTAAAATATGCCGACAAGCAAAACATCCCATACGTCTGCATCATCGGCGAAAACGAAATTCAAGAAAACGTTGTCACACTAAAAAACATGCAACAAAAAACACAAGAAAAACAAACGGTAGAAGAACTTATAAAAATATTAAAATAAAAAAGAAAACAACCCCCCACCAGCGAGCGTTGCCACAAGCAAAAGCGAGCGGAGCCAAAAATAATCTGCAAGCAGAGTTGACTGGAGGGTCAAGGGGACCAGTCGATGGTCCCCTTGCAGGAAAGGAGGTTAGGAGGAAAGGGCAGAGCCCGTTCCTCCTAGTTCGCCACAAACACCTCCACAAAAATCTTCCCATACTGCAAACTATCCACCACAGCAATTCCAGTCACAGTAAAATCCTGACTCAAAATATTATTCTTATGCGCCTCCGAATTCATCAAACTTGCAATCGCATTTTCTGCATTCAAATTTCGAGCAATATTTTCACTTGCTTTGTGATACGCAATCTGGTTGTTTTTCAGCATATCAAAAATCGAGCCATACGTCGGAGAATCATGTGAAAAATAATTTTTTTCCACCAAGTCATTCGCCTTCAGACGAGCGATATTAAGCAAGTTTTCATCCAACTCAAATTCTGGCAAATGATTCTGAATACGCTGATTATTAATCAAATTCAAAAAGATTTGTTCCTCTTGAGAAAGCAAAACTGCATTTTCATCCTCTTCTTGATGTGAACCTTCCACATAATCTGCATAAACCGCGCCAACCAAATTATTTTGTGTTCGAACAATATACCAATCATCGATTTTCCCATAAATATGTAGGGTATCTCCTTTGGAAAGCAAGCCGATTGACTCATTTTGCGTACTCAAGCCAGAACGAATTTTCAAACTCTCTGCTGTAACAGTGCCAACATTGTAAGAAACTTCTGGTTCCGGTTGTTGCACATTTTGCTCATTCCCTTGCGAGGACGAAACACCAAAAATACCAATACAAATCATCCCTAAAATGCTAAACAAAACAATCCAAAATTTTTTCATAAGTACCTCCTGGTCACAGGAATTCTACCCAAGAAAAAAAAGAAATATACCTGTCAATTTATATTTTCTATTTATCAGTTAATAGTTTACTAAAAGCATCTATGCAATATTGCAAAGAAAAGAATTTTATGCTATAATAGAATTAGTTAATAGATAAAAAGGATTGTTTGAAATGGGAAGAAAATTGTTTTGTGAATATGGACCAATTGCTTATCAAATAGCGTTGTGGAAAGAAGCAAAAAAGAAAGATTTGGCAGATTTTAAAGCAGGCAAAAAATTTGCTAAAAAAAGAAACAAAGAAAATTTCGAATATATTTGGAAAGGTGACACCAAACTGTTGCTTCGAAAATTGCATGGAGTAGATATGCAATTGCAAAAAAATAAAGTGAAAAACTTGCGGATTAGCAAGTCGAAAAATAGATGGCATCATCGTAAATCCGGGAGAAGAATTTTCCTTTTGGAATTTAGTAGGAAATGCAACAAAAAGGAAAGGTTACTTGGAGGGATTAGTCATTAGTAATCGTCAAATGAAAAAAGGAGTTGGCGGAGGCTTATGCCAAATGGCAAATATGATTCATTGGCTCGTACTGCACACGCCACTTACGGTTACAGAATTGCATCATCATTCAGATGCTTTGTTTCCTGATGTCAAAAGAAGAGTGCCTTTTGGTACTGGAACATCAATTAGTTATAAAGCATTGGATTACAGATTTAAAAATACTACTGAATATCCCGTTCAGATAAGAATTTGGTTGGATGATACATTTTTATATGGAGAAATTAGAAGCACTGTTCCATTGACAGAAAAATACAAAATCGTGGAAGAAGACAATCATTATGTCAAAGAGGAAGATGGTATTTTTTATCGAAATAGCAAAGTATATCGAATTATGACAGATAAGGAAACCAAACAAGAAATCAAAAAAGAATTGATATTAGATAATCATTCGCAAGTAATGTATGATTATGATTTAATACCAAAGGAAGAAATTAGGGAGACGGTATGATTTTAGATGAAATATTAATTATTTTAAAAGAAAAAGCCGAAGATAAAGCCTATACGGTAAATGGAGAAAGCTATTCCTATCAACAATTCTATCAATTCGTATGCAATCTTTATGAGTTTTTATTAAAAGAAAATACAGAAAAAAGACCAGTTGTTGTGTATGGGCATAAAGAAATTTATATGAAAGCAACCTTTTTGGCATGTTCTTTTGCTGGAATGGCCTATGTTCCCATTGACGAAAATATGCCGGAAGAAAGAGTCAAGCAAATTATTGCCCAAGTCCATCCTACATTAATCATCGGAAAAAATATACCAAAACCAAAAATCAATGAAATCATGAACCAGGAAAATTTTCAGGAAATCGAACAAATTCATTTGAAACCAGAGGATATTGCTTATATTATTTTTACCTCAGGAACCACAGGCGTTCCCAAAGGCGTCAAAGTGACTTATCAAAATCTTGATTCGTGTATTCAGTGGTTAAAAGATATCACTAAAATAAAAAAAGGAGTTGTGCTCAATCAAGCCAACTTTTCTTTTGATTTATCTGTGGCAGATTTATATTTAAGTTTGGTAAGTGGAAGTGAGCATTGTATCATCCACGATGTTTCACGGATTCGATTTTAAGCCAATTTTTGAGCAATTAAAATTGAGTAGGGCAAATCTTATGGTAGCTACGCCATCTTTTGTCGATTTGTTGTTGTTAGACCAATTGTTTGGAAAAACGCTCATGCCAACTTTGCAAACGATTCTATTTTGTGGCGAAAAATTGTTAAAATCAACAGTACATAAATTACAGGAAAAATTTGATTCTTTACGAATCATCAATTGCTACGGACCAACAGAATGCACGTTTGCAGTAACCAGCATTGAAGTTGACGAAAAAATGCTTCAGGATGAAATTCTGCCAATTGGAATCCCCAAAAAAGATGTTCAGATTGATATTGTAGATGAACAAAAAAATCAATTACCAGAAGGAGAAATTGGAGAAATCCTAATTGCAGGAGCCAGTGTGGCAGATGGCTATGTCGAAAAACTGGAAAATCATTCTTTTCTCGAGTATCACGGAACAAAAGCCTATTTAACAGGAGATTTAGGATACATTAAAAATGGGATTTTATATTATAAAGCAAGAAAAGACAAGCAAATCAAATTCAAAGGTTACAGAATGGAACTAACGGATATTGAAACAAATTTGCAGAAGTTAAGCTATATTGATAAAGCGGTAGCAGTTGCAAACAAAAACCAAGAAGACAAAATTTTAAATCTTTTAGCCTTTGTAAGTCTAAAAGAAAATGTAACAAAAACGCCTATTGAAATTAGGAAAGACCTGCAAAAAAGAATACCAGAATACATGTGCCCAAAAATAAAAATCGTTTCTAATTTTCCTTTAAATTCAAATGGAAAATGTGACGAAAAAAAGCTTTTGGAGGAATTTTAAAATGGAAGAAAAAATTATAGAAATCATCGAAAATTTAACAGGCTATCAAGAATTAAAAGAAAATAGAGAAATGGATTTACTCGAAAATGAAATTCTAGACTCTTTAGCTTTTATTGAATTAATAACAGCATTAGAGGAAGAATTTGACATAGAAATTCAACCAACACAAGTTGAACCAAGCACTTGGAGAACGGTAAAAAACATGACCGATTTCATAAAAAGTCTCCTTTCCTAAATGTTTTTTCTCCCAAAAACTATTGACAATATGAAAAAAGTGTAATAAGATAAATATTACTTAACTTTAGAAAAAGGAGAAAAAACAGAAGAAATGAACATACAATTATCGGAGCATTTTACGTATAAAAAACTAATCAAATTTACCATGCCAACTATAATTATGATGATTTTTACATCCATTTACGGAGTAGTAGATGGCATATTTGTGTCAAATTGTGTAGGAAGTGATGCATTTGCAGCTGTTAATTTAATCATGCCAGCCATTATGATTTTAGGCTCAATTGGTTTTATGATTGGAACAGGAGGAAGTGCTCTTGTTTCAAAAACAATCGGAGAAGGAAAAATCAAAAAAGCCAACGAATATTTTTCCATGCTAATTTATTTATTGCTTGTTATTGGCGTTATTTTATCCATAGCAGGAGTTTTTTTAATCAGACCAATTTCCATGTTGCTAGGCGCAGAAGGCGATATGATTCAAAACTGCGTCACTTATGGCAAAACATTAATGATTGCCTTAACACCATTTTTGTTGCAAAATAGTTTTCAAAGTTTTTTAGTGGTGGCAGAAAAGCCACAAATGGGACTGGCAATTTCGATTGTATCAGGCGTGTTAAACATGCTATTAGATTTTTTATTGATTTATGTTTTTCAATTAGGAATTTTTGGAGCAGCATTAGCAACGGGAATCAGCCAGATGGTTGGTGTGATTGTTCCGTTTGTTTATTTTTTGCGCAACAATCATAGCAAATTAAAATTAGTAAAAACGAGATTTGAGTTGAAACCAATTTTGATGGCATGTAGCAATGGTTCCTCTGAAATGGTCAGCAATCTTTCGATGTCACTTGTGAACATGCTGTATAATTTTCAATTGATGAAATATGCAGGTTCCAATGGAGTTGTGGCATATGGAATCATCATGTATGTGGGCTTTATTTTTGTCGGAACGTATCTCGGCTATTCCGTAGGAACCGCGCCGATTGTAGGTTATCATTATGGTGCAGAAAACAAAGAAGAACTAAAAAGTATTTTAAGTAAAAGTTTGAAAATGCTAGTTATCACATCCTTTATCATGACAACTTTGGCTGAAATTTTGGCAAAACCACTTGCCAGCATTTTTGTCAGCTATGATGCGGAACTATTGGAACTGACGACAAATGCGATTCGACTATTTGCAATTTCCTACTTAATTAGCGGAATTAATTTATTTGCCTCTTCTTTCTTTACCGCATTAAACAATGGATTTGTTTCAGCAGCCATTTCATTTTTGAGAACATTAGTTTTTGAAATCACGATGATATTGGTTTTGCCAATGATTTGGGGCTTAAATGGAATTTGGTTAGCGGTTGTTGTAGCAGAAATTTTGGCATTAATCGTAAGTAGTTTATTTTTGATTGGCAATCGAAAAAAATATCAATATTTTTAAAAGTAGTAAGAAACGGAGCAAAAAATGTTGCAAAATTTTATCACAAATTTTGGTTATCAATTATTGTACAATTCAATCATTGCCATGGTGATTGGAATTGCAATATTGCTATTTAGAGTGATAACATGCAAAAAATGGGAGCCAAGAGCAAAACTGATGACTTGGCTTATTTTTATTGTTGTGTTAATTTTTCCAGTAACAATTCCAAGTCCACACAGTATTTATCGTTGGATTGATATGCGTTGGATTAGGCCAGAAAGTAAGCAATATTCGAATGATGTGTTAAGCTTGATGGGAGAGGAAGATGAAGCAAAAGTATACGATGAAATGAGAGGCAAAATTTTTGAGAATACGAATCAAAATAAAAATATTATTTCGAAATGCTTGTTTCCGATTTTGTTTATTGTGGGCATTTTAAAACTATTGTATGCCATAGCAGGACAAATTTATGTGTGGTATGAAATTCGTTATTGTCCAAAGGCAGATGAAAGAATTTATGCTATTGTGGAAGTGTGTAAAAAGAAATTAAACATAAAACGAAACATTGAAGTGATTGAACAAGATATTGTGCATGAACCAGCTATTAATGGGCTTTTTAAATTGAAACTTTTTATGACACCAGAAACTCTTCAATTAAGTGATGACGAACTCAAATGTGTTATCATGCATGAACTTTCCCATTATAAGAGAAAAGATATGGTGATTCATTTTGTGATTGTGATAGCAGATGCATTGTATTGGTTTAATCCAATTGATACGATATTATTGCAATTTATGCAATTAGATTTGGAAGCAGCAACAGATGTATTGGCTTTAAAAAAGATTAAAAAAGTCAAGGAAAGAGATTATAATAATTT
Organism: uncultured Clostridia bacterium; assembly: GCA_947649935.1. Lineage (GTDB taxonomy): Bacteria > Bacillota > Clostridia > TANB77 > CAG-508 > Scatovivens. The sequence goes on along the minus strand of CANSTR010000003.1, from coordinate 23,638 downwards.
ACTTTTAAAGGTATATGAGATTAGTAGAGGAAATAAAATAGCAATATTAGGTTTTTTAGGACAAAAAAAGAAATTTTCGATTGGGCAAAAAATTAAACTTCGTACTAGAATGCAAGCCATCAATGAAAAAGAATTTTTTGAAAAACATCCTATTTTTATGTTTGCGATAACACTCATTATTGGAATCATTTTGTTAATTACATTGTATCCAACTTCCTATGGTGAATTAGAAAAACCCCAATTATTTTTAGAATGGGCAGATGGAAATAAAATCAATCTTTCCGAAAATGAAACGATTCAAGCTGAGGCAAATGCTAGTTTTAAATTAATAGCAGAAGGTGGAAACTGCAAGAAAATGGTTATGTATGAAGTTTATGATTTGATAAATCAAAATCGTCACTTTTATTGTGTCAATTTAGGGGATGAACTCTACTTAGAACAAGGAAAAAATCAATATGAATTTATAGTAGAATGTGGGAATGGTACGGTTGTGAGCTATTCCGTCAAAATATTTTTAGGTTATTAACAAAAGATACTATGCTTTGAGAACAATAACTGTTTTTAAGATTTTTATACAAAAAATGGGAAATTTTAAAATTGTAAGGAACCTTACAAAAGGAGGAAACAAACATGTTAAAATTATTAAAAAACTTAGGAAAAAGACAATGGATTTTCGTCATGATGTGTTTCATTTTCATTTTAGCCCAAGTCTGGCTAGAACTGAAAATGCCGGATTACATGTCAAACATCACCATACTTGTTCAAACACAAGGAAGCCAAATGCGTGACATTTTAACACAAGGAGCGTATATGCTTTTGTGTGCTTTGGGAAGCTTGGTATCAGCGGTTTTTACAGGCTATTTAGCCTCCAAAGTTGCTTCCCAATTTTCGATGAATATTAGGAAAAAAATCTTTGACAAAATTGGAAATTTGTCGATGCAGGAAGTCAAACACTTCTCGACAAGCAGTTTAATTACAAGAACAACGAATGACGTGACACAAGTGGAAATGCTCATTGCCATGGGCTTACAGCTTTTGCTCAAAGCGCCGATTACAGCCATTTGGGCGATTACCAAAATTTTGCACAAAAGTTGGCAATGGAGCGCGCTAACAGGTCTTGCCGTCGTAATTTTGATGAGCGTGATTGGCATTTTAATTTCGCTGGTTATGCCAAGATTTAAATTAGTACAAAAAGCCATTGACCGCGTGAATGGCTTGATGCGAGAAAACTTGACAGGAATTCGCGTGGTTCGTGCATTCAATGCAGAAAAATATCAGGAAGATAAATTCGAAAACACAAACCAAGAATTGACGAATTTGCAATTGTTCAACCAAAAGAAAATGGCAATCATGCAACCAGTGATGTATTTGATTATGTTTGGGTTGACGTTAGCGATTTATTTTGTGGGCGCTTACTTAATCAGAGATGCTGTCATGGCAGATAAATTGGTTTTGTTTGGTGACATGGTCGTATTTAGTTCGTATGCGATGCAAGTAATTATGTCCTTTTTGATGCTTGCGATGATTTTTATGATTTTGCCACGTGCGCAAATTTCAGCCAATCGTATCAATGAAGTGTTGGATACGCAAATTACTGTTTTGGACGGCACTTTGGAAAACGCGCAAACAAACGAAAAAGGGACCGTTGTTTTTAAAAATGTTTCGTTCAAATATCCAGATGCAGATGAATATTTGCTCGAGAATATTTCGTTTGAGGCAAAACAAGGTGAAACGGTTGCCTTTATTGGTTCGACAGGAAGTGGAAAATCGACTTTGATTAATTTGGTGCCAAGATTTTATGATGCAACAGATGGCGAAATTTTGGTGGACGGCATCAATGTGAAAGAATATAAGCAAGAGGCGTTGTACAACAAAATCGGTTATGTGCCACAAAAAGCGGTAATTTTTAATGGAACCGTTACGGAAAATGTGGCATATGGCGATAATGGAAAAGGCGACAAGACAGAAGACGCGATAAAAGAGGCGATTGCGGTTGCGCAAGCACAGGAATTTGTCGAAAAAATGGAACAGCAATATGATACGCATTTGGCGTCAGGTGGAACCAATGTTTCTGGTGGGCAAAAGCAGAGATTGTCGATTGCAAGAGCCATTGCAAGAAATCCAGAGATTTATATTTTTGATGATAGTTTTTCCGCGTTGGATTATAAAACAGACCATGTTTTGCGAAAAGAATTGAAAAAATATACCAAAGATGCCACGACTTTAATCGTTGCTCAAAGAATTGGAACCATTATGAATGCTGATAAAATCATTGTGCTAAGCGAAGGAAAATGCGTTGGGCAAGGAACGCATCAAGAATTATTGAAACAATGCGAAGAATACAAACAAATCGCATTATCACAATTGACAAAGGAGGAATTGGAAAATGCAAAATGAAAATAATCGAGTACAAACTCCAAGAAGACCAGGCGGAATGCGAGGTCCTGGCATGAGAGGTGGAATGGGGGAGAAACCGAAAAATTTTAAATCAGCCATGGTAAGACTTGTCAAAGAATTGCAAAAATATAAAGTTTGGTTGATGGTAGCATTGGTTTTAGCAGCACTGGGCTCTGTGTTATCCATTTTTGCACCAAATCAATTGTCAGAAATGACGAATTTAATTTCAGCTGGGATTCAGCAGGCATCCATGGATATAATTGCTATCCAAAGAATTGCGTTATTCTTGTTGCTATTGTATTTGAGTAGTGCATTGTTTTCTTACATTGAAGGAATCGGCATGACAATTGTTGCCAATCGTTTTGCACGCAGTTTGAGAAGGCGCATTTCGACCAAAATCAACCAGTTGCCATTGAAATATTTTGACCAACATCAATCAGGCGATATTTTATCCAGAGTGACGAATGATGTGGATATGATTGCACAATCGATGAACCAGTCTTTGTCTACCTTGGTAAGCAGCGTGACGCTTTTTCTAGGCACGCTTATTATGATGTTTTACACCAACTGGATTTTGGCGTTAACGGCCATTTTATCGAGTTTGATTGGTTTTATGGGAATGTCATTTATTTTGAAAAAGTCGCAAAAATATTTCGTGCAAAAACAGGTGGAATTGGGAAATTTGAATGGGCACATTGAAGAGATTTATTCTGGCTTGAATGTCGTGAAAGTTTACAATGGCAAAAAAGAGGCAGATAAAAAGTTTGATGAATTGAACCACAGGGTGTGCGAAAGCAATCAAAAGAGCCAATTTTTGTCCGGTTTGATGCAACCGATGATGGGATTTATTGGAAATTTTGGCTATGTTGCAGTTTGCATTGTTGGGGCACTTCTTACGATGAATGATATGATTTCATTTGGCGTGATTATTGCGTTTATTAGTTATGTTCGTATGTTTACCAATCCGCTTTCCCAAATCGCCCAAGCGATGACTTCGTTGCAATCGACTGCTGCAGCGAGTGAGCGAGTTTTTGAGTTGATGGATGAAGAAGAAATGGAAGAACAATCACAAATTATGAAAACGTTGAAAAAAGAAGAAGTAAAAGGGAAAATAGAATTTCAAAATGTGGTTTTTCAATATGACAACAATGACCAACCGACCATCAAGAATTTTACAGCGACTGCCGAGCCAGGGCAAAAAATCGCCATTGTAGGACCGACTGGGGCTGGAAAAACAACGATGGTGAATTTGCTGATGAAGTTCTATGAAATCAATTCAGGCGATATCAAAATTGACGGCGTTTCGACAAAAGAGTTGACCAGAGAAAATATTCATGATTTGTTTACTATGGTTTTGCAGGATACATGGCTGTTTGGCGGAACGGTTAAAGAAAATATTGTTTACAATCAGGAAAATGTGAGCGATGAAAAGGTGCAAGAAGTTTGCAAAGAAGTTGGTTTGCATCATTTTATCAAAACATTGCCACAGGGCTATCAGTCTGAGATTGAGGAAAATGATAGCGTGTCTGCTGGGCAAAGACAGCTACTTACCATTGCGCGAGGCATGATTCAAGATGCGCCGTTTTTGATTTTGGATGAGGCGACTTCGAATGTGGATACCAGAACAGAGGAAGTTGTGCAAAGCGCCATGGATAAGTTGACAGAAGGCAGGACGTCATTCATTATTGCGCATCGATTGTCGACCATCAAAAATGCGGATTTGATTTTGGTGATGCAAGAAGGCAATATCATTGAGCAGGGAAATCATGAGGCTTTGCTACAAAAACAAGGAGCGTATGCGCAGTTGTATAATTCGCAGTTTGAGCAGTAACGTAGGGGCGGCTAGTAGCCGTCCGCTACTAAAGAAATTTTCTCTCCAATTAAGGGTTAGTAAATTCTTCGAAGAACGGACGACCATTGGTCGCCCCTACGTTATATTTTATTTCTATCGAACTTGTGCATTTTTTGCACAAGTTCGGAAAGCGTTGCGTAAGAAGCGATACAAGGATTGTTGGTAATAGAAAAAAGAACTCAAATAATGAATGAACCAAGAAAGGAACAAGAAAATGCAATTATTTTCAAAAGAAGTGAAGAATCAAAAAGAATTAGAGGATGTTTTGAAGAATCATGATGAAGTAGCAGATAATTACGAGGTGGCTGTGATTGTCTATGCTTTTGATACGGAAAATCGAATTATTTTTCAAAGAAGAGGTTCAGGCTGTCGAGATGAAAGGTTGAAGTTGGAAACAATTGGTGGACGAGTGAAAGATAGCGATTTGGATTTTAGAGCAGCTTTGCATCGAGAAATTTTTGAGGAAGTTGGAAGGGACGCTGATATTGAAATTCAGGAATTTATTGTAGCAACATATGCGAAAACGCTTGATTGCAGAAGCCAAAAAGAGCAAGATTGGATTTATCTGGTTTATAAAGGAAATTTGAAAAGCGGAGAATTGCAAATTGCAGAACCAGAAAAATGTTTGGGATATGAACGTTATCACATCGGCGAAGTAGATGAGCAGGAATTGAGTAATGGAGCACGTGAGATTTACGCGATTGTAAAAGAAAAATATACAAAATAAGGAGGATTTAAAATGGCAGATTGGAAATGTATGAAGTGTGGAAGTGCAGAATTTGAGAAAGGTCAGTTTCAGGCGACAGGAGGAGATTTAGCCAAAATTTTTGATGTACAAAATAAGAAATTTATAACAGTAACTTGCACGGAATGTGGCTATACAGAACTTTACAAAGCAGAAACTTCAATGGGAATGAACTTATTGGATTTTTTGACGGATTAAAAATAAAAAGGAGGAAGAAAGGATGAATCAATTCAAAAATTTACTGGCAAAAATTTCGGATGAAATCAAGGAATTGGCAAAAAGATTTCCACTTACAATGCTGATTATTGCCACAGTTACACTGCTAGTGACTATTATGATTGACCAAGATGTTTCCAGAAATACGAGAGATTTATTGGAAAAAATTTATCTGTTTAGTGCGATTTGGGCAGTCGGAACGATTTTTACAGAATGTTATTTCACAAAGAAAACCATAAAAGCGTTGAGTTATGGCTTAACTGGAGGAATCAGCTTTATTTTCACAATGCTTCTAACGGATTGGGTGATGGTAGATACTGAAGTTTCAAGCCGATTTTTAAGCGCCTATGTGCTTATTTTAATTTTGGCAAGCATGCATCAATCCATGAAAAATGCGGAGTTAAAATTAGGAGAATATTTACTCAAACTGTTTCGTGATTTGTTTCACATCAGCGTAATTTATGGTGTTTTAAATATTGGTATATTGCTTATCACAGCCATTTTTGTACAATTGATTTTGAATGGTCAATATGGGAGCATTTTGCCAAGAATTTTAACATTGTTATTTGGCTTGTTTTACGTGCCATCGTTGGTTTACACGATGTCTAGCATTTCAAAAAAAGAAGTTAATCCATTTATCAAAGGCTTAATTTTGTATGCGCTATTGCCGCTTGTGAGCATCGCGATGGGGATTATCTATTTGTATATCGCAAAAATTTTGTTGTGGCAAGAAATTCCGAAAAATACGATTTTCCGCATTTTGGCAGGTATTTTTGTGGTGGCATTTCCGATATGGAACATGGCAAGTAATTATCGTGAAGAGAAAAAATGGGTTGGTAAATTGGTGACTGTTTTGCCTTATTTGTTTGCGCCGTTTTTGTTGTTAGAAATCTATTCCATTGGTGTGAGAATTTATGGATTTGGCTTAACTTCCATGCGTTACATGTCCTGCGTGTTTTTGTTATTTCAAGCAATTTGTTTAGGGCTAACCTTTTACAAAAAGCAAGAAAAACTAGAAGCAATTTTCTTGTGTACTAGTGTCATTATTTTGGTTACTTTTGTTACGCCATTGAACTATGTGAAAATACCAAATTTAAACCAAAAACATGTGCTTGAAACGCTTTTGCCACCCAATCACAGTTTTGATGATTTATCAGAAGAGGATAAAAAACGTGCAAGTAGCGCGTATGAATATTTGCTAGATACCAAGGAAATGCCAAATTATTTTTCAGAAGAGGAAAAAAATAAAATCAAGCAATATCATTTTTCTGCAAAAGACAGAGTTTATGATTCAGGCTATGTTTCATTGCATGCGCCATTGGATTGTGCGATTGAAAAATATCGTAAGATTAAGCATGTATCTGGAGAGTTGGAAAAGGATACCAAAGAAGCTGTGTTTGAAAAAGAAGTTGTGAAAGTGGATTTAAAGGAAATGGTGGAGGAAATTATTCGTCAGGACGAAATGGGGCAAACTGATTTGGAGGATTATTTTAAAGAAAATAATATTGTTACAGTAGATGATAAGTATGATTTTTATATTTCGGATTTGTATTTTCGTTATAATCAACTGGAGAAAAATATTGAGTATTCTACTGTGGAGGGATATTTTTTAGAAAAATAAAGATGATTGCGAAAAAACTGTAGCGTATGTGTTTGGCTGCAGTTTTTCGTTTTTTTCTTAATAAAATCTTAATAATTTCTCTATTTTTTCTTAATAATTTTATGATATAATAGACTTAAAGGAGAGCGAAAAATGTACCATGTTTTAGTATGTGATGATGACAAAGAAATTGTTCATGCGATTGAAATTTATCTGAGTCAAGAAGGCTACCAGGTTTTCAAGGCTTATAATGGAATGGAGGCATTGAAAATTGTGGAGGAAAACGCCATTCATTTGATGATTTTGGATATCATGATGCCAAAAATGGACGGAATTGAAACTCTGGAAAATGTCAGAAAAGAAAAGTCCATTCCAGTGATTATGCTGTCTGCGAAGTCAGAAGAGGAAGACAAAATTCTTGGATTAAATTTGGGCGCAGATGATTATGTAACAAAGCCATTCAATCCAAAAGAATTGATGGCAAGAGTCAATTCGAGTATTCGACGTTACACGAAATTAAAATCAATGACAGAGGAAGAAACGAAAAATTGTTATCAAACAGGAAATTTGGTTGTTGATGATAATTTAAAAAAAGTCACAGTGGATGAGCAGGAAATCAAGCTCACGCCAACCGAATACAACATTTTGAAATTTCTCATTCGCAATAAAGGATGTGTGTATTCCATTGAGCAAATTTATAAAAATGTCTGGAACGAAGAATGTTATGGCGCGGAAAATATCATTGCTGTGCATATTAGGCACATTCGCGAAAAAATCGAAATCAATCCCAAAGAGCCCCAATATTTAAAAGTGATTTGGGGAATTGGGTATAAAATAGAAAAAATTTAAGGAGGATGGAAAAATGAAAAGAAGAAAATTTTTAATGTTGATTAGTTATCTGTTAATTCCAGTGATTGTGGCAATGATGGGATTGTCAGTTCTGTCCAAATATGTGGAAAACGACGAAAATTTTTCAATGAATCAATCGCAATATTTTCGAACTGACAATTTTGTTGCAAACTACATGCATACTTTAGGAAGTTATGCCAATCAACTCATTTATCATAATGAAGAATTTCCAATGGCGTATGATGGCGAAATTCAAATTTCTTATGTAGACCAAGAAGAATTTTATTATAGTAATAAAATTCAAAATCAGTACGTTTTAATTTGTTATCAGAACAAAGCCTTAACCAATGTAGAATTAACCACAGAAACGAATACCATTGAGAAAATTAAGAATTATATTGCTACCCAAGAAAATGCGAAAATTGTCAACATTTTGGCGGGAAATACGGAATCTAATTCGGATGTGATTTCCAATAAAGGTTTGAAATATTACGACACGTTTGAGTATACGTATTATACAGTTTCAGGCAAAGAAAACGTGTATCACGTTTATGATGAAGAGGACGTATTTGAAGAAAGCGCGACAAATGTTTCGCCAGCACATCAATATGTTAGCACAACCATTCAAGATTTTACGATTTACAGTTCTTATCAAGAAGCGCTTGTGTATCGTACCGATTTAGTCACAGTTCGTGAATGGATGAAAAAATTTGAACCATTGGGCAATAAGATTCATTTGATTTTGCCGATTGGAATTGTAGTGCTTTTGCTCATCGGTTTTTATTTGATACTTGTCATTGGGCGAACAAAAGCAGAAGACGAAGCCTGCTTAAATGACTTCGATAAAATTCCTTATGAAATTTTATGCTTCCTTGCGTTCTTTGGATTTGGAGTGTGCATTTTGATGTTAAACATTCCAAAACACACAGAAGAGTATATCAACATGGCTATTTGCGCATATTGCGTAGCATATATCATTTGCGCAATGCTATTTCATACAACTGTCAAAAGAATCAAAGCAAAAATGTTAATCAAAAGTACATTATTTTATAAATGCTGGATGTGGTTTGTTAAAATTGTTAAAAAGACAATATGCAAATTAAAAAACTTCTGGAATCAATCTACGAAATCGATAGAATTGGTGAAAAAATTATGGTTAGTTGTTATTGGTTACGTGATAGTTGCAGTCATACTGTTAGGCATTTTTCAAGAATTTGGTTTTCTATTAGACCTTGTTTTGGGACTTTATCTTTTCCACAAAATCGCAGACAGAATTCGTTGTTTTGGAAAAATAGAAAGTCATTTGAAAGAGATATATGAGGGAAACAATCAGGTCAAATTAAAGCCAGAGGATTTTACGATTGAATTTCAAGACACCGTAAAATACATCAACGATATTTCCAATGGTTTTGAGAATGCCATTCAAGAAGGCATCAAAAGCGAACATCTCAAAACAGAATTGATTACCAATGTGTCGCACGACATTAAAACACCACTAACGTCCATTATCAATTATGTTGATTTATTAAGAAAAGAAGAAATCCAAAATGACAAAGCAAACGAATACATTGATGTTTTAGACAACAAATCCCAACGTTTAAAAAAGTTGACAGAAGATTTGGTTGAGGCATCCAAAGCCTCTTCAGGAAATGTCAAATTGAATATGGAAAAAATCAATGTGGCAGAATTAATCAAGCAATCCATTGGCGAATTTGAAGACAAATTTAACGCCCTAAACTTGGCTATTATCACTAACATTCCAGAAGAAGAAATTTACATCCAAGCCGATAGCCGTTACATGTATCGCATCATTGAAAATATTTTTGGCAATATTTCCAAATATGCTTTGGAAAATTCAAGAGTCTATATTGATATTGCCAAAAAAGGCAAAAAAGTGCAGATGGATGTTAAAAATATTTCGAAAGAAATTTTGAATATTTCGGCAGATGAATTAATGCAACGTTTTGTCAGAGGCGACAAATCAAGAACCACAGAAGGAAGCGGTCTTGGTATTTCCATCTCAAAAAGTTTGGTAGAATTGCAAAAAGGAAAATTAGATTTAAAAATCGACGGCGATTTATTCAAGGTAGAATTGATTTTTGATATATTAGAAAATTAAACGGTAGGGGCGACTATCAGTCGCCCGCTGTATAAAAATATTTTATGCGGGCGATTAATAATCGCCTCTAAAAAAACATCGGAAAAGGGAATCAAAATGAGAAAAAATAAAAATAGAAAAAAACATACCAAATTAAAAATCATGATTTGTTTCATCATTGCAATTGCATTCGGCATTTTTGTGCGGATGGGAAAACCAAAAAGTCATTGTTTGCATTGACGCTGGGCATGGTGGAAAGGACGCAGGTTCTGTATCAAGTAATGGCAAACGATATGAAAAAGACGATAATTTGCAAATGGCTTTGGCGGTTCAAAAGGAATTGGAAAAGCACGACATCAAAGTCATTTTGACAAGAGAAAACGACACCTTTGTCATTTTGCAAAAACGTTGTCAAATTGCCAATTTTCGAAGAGCGGATTTGTTTGTATCCATTCATAGAAACAGTAGCGAAAGTGGCAATGGCGTAGAAGTTTGGATTAAATCGCAGGAAAATGAGGCGGACGAAAAATTGGCAAATAGCATTTTAGACGAATTAGCCAAAACCCAAATTCAAACCAATCGCGGCATCAAACAGGGAACGAGCGAAAATGATGGCAATGATTATTACGTGAATAAATATACGAAAATGCCAAGTTGTTTGATTGAATTAGGATTTATCAGCAACCAAAAAGACAATCAATTATTAGACGAAAACAAAGAAAATTATGCAAAGGCAATTGCCAACGGCATCCTGCAAAACATTCCGTAGGGGCAGGGTTCCACCCCTGCCCACCCAATACGAAAAAAATATTGTCAGGCGCCTAACAAAGATAAATTTCAAAAACATTTTGCCAAAACAAAATCGTCAGGCACCTGACAAAAAGAAAGGAACCAAAAAATAAAATGAAAAAAAATAAACCATTTGAAATAACCATGATTTTAGCTATTTTATATGTCATTCTTTTAACCTGGATTATCCTATTTAAAATGCAATTTTCGTTATCTGATTTACCACATTTCCGAAACCTCAATCTGATACCATTTGGCGAATCAGTTATCACCAATGGGAAAATGGATTTTGACGAAATCATTGACAACGTGATTGCATTTGTTCCGTTGGGCATGTATTGTTGCATGTTGAAAAAGGAGTGGAATTTTTGGAAAAAAATGTTGCCGATTTTTGCCTTAAGTTTGATGTATGAAATTTTGCAATACATTTTTGCCATTGGCGCTACGGATATTACGGATTTAATCACTAACACAAGTGGCGGGATTATCGGAATTGGAATGTATCAGGTGTTTTTGAAAATATTCAAAAAAGAAGAAAAAGTAAATCGCATCATTAATATTCTAGCGATGATTGGGACGGTTTTGTTATTGGCGTTGATTCTTTTGATGTTGATGATGAATTAAAAAGATGGCAATCTCTTAAAATTTTTAAGGATTGCCATTGTTTTATTTAGAAAGATATGGTAAAATTTTAGGGAAGGTGGTATAATAATAAAGAGAGGAATAAAACTTATGAATGATATAGATTTAATGAAATTTTGGGTGGAAAGTTCAGATGAAGATTATACTGTTATGAATGTATTATATAGCAATCATAAGAATAGCTATTGTTTGTTTTTTGGACATTTGGTAATAGAAAAATTGTTAAAAGCTTTGTATGCAAAAAAGAACAAAAATGCACCACATGCACCAAGAAGTCATGACTTGCTTTATTTGGCTGAAAAGATGGATTTAAAGTTAACAGAAAAACAAGAGGACTTATTAGATATCATAACTAAATTTAATATTAGTAGCAGATATGATGATTATAAAAGAGAATTTTATAGGAAATGTACAGATGAATATACATCTATGCAACTAAAAAATATTGAGGAGATTAGAATATGGTTAAAAAATTTATTGGAAATAAATTAATCATGGAAATTGTTCAAAAATATGCACAAAAAATTTGTGAGAATTACAAAATAGAAGCAATCATATTGTTTGGTTCTTATGCGAAAGGAAATAATCAAGAAGATAGCGATATTGATATTGCTGTTGTTACAGATGATTTTGAAAATGATATTATAGATGAAGAATTAAATTTAATGAGATTAAGAAGAAAAATTGATACAAGGATAGAACCACATTTGATTCGAGTGGATGATTATAAAAATGCAGTAACGCCATTTATTCAAGAAGTGATTAATACTGGGATAAAAGTTGCTTAAATATAAAAGAAAATGATTTAATATTTTCACAGAAAAAGGAGGTTCCAAATGCCAAAATATTCGAGAAAAATGCATGGCGGAGAATTATGGGCAAAAATAGAAGTGCTTGAAAATGTTTTTGCTCCTTTATTTAAAAAATAAAATTTGTTTGAATAAAGGAGAGAAAAAATGAATTATGAAGATAAAAAAATTGTAGGAATTTTGGCTACAAATGTAGAAGCGTCTGTCGCGCTTAATGTAATCGGGCATCTTGCCATAGCAATTGGAAAATATTCGGATTGTGAAATTATGGGAAAACCAACGATTACAGACAAATCGGGAATCAATCATTTAGGAATTAGCCAATTTCCATTTGTTATTACCAAGGTAAAACAGGGAAAATTAAAGGCAGCAATTGAACTTGCCAAAAATAATCCTAATTTATTGGTGGCAGATTATCCCAAAGAAATGCTAGAAACAAGAACGGATGACGAGTTGGTTGCAGCCGTTAACGCAAAAGAAAATGAAAAGCTAGAATATTTAGGTGCCATTATTTATGGCAATACAGAAGAGGTAAATGAGATTACGAGAAAGTTTCAGTTATGGAGAATGGATTAATCATATGCGAATCTTTAGAAAATTATTACATATAATATAAAGAAGGAAAAAGCGTGATACTTTTTGCTCATTTCAGCAAAAAAGTATATGAATTGCAAAAGTTTTTGCTGAAACGAGCAAAAACTTGACAAATTTTCTAAAAAGGAGTATAATTTAATCAGGGGATAAAAAATGGAAAAAATTTATCGTAAAGAATATATGAATCAATTAAATTCATATAAAGATAAGAAAATTATAAAGGTTTTAACTGGAATCAGACGTTCTGGAAAATCGACCATATTAAGTACTTTTAGGGAACAATTGCTAAAAGAAGGCGTACCAGAAAAGAATATGATTGCCATTAATTTTGATGATCGTTCTAACCGAGATTTACTAGACAGTGATAAATTACATGAATATATTTTGCATCATGCTAAGGACAATGAAAAGACATATTTGTTTTTGGACGAAATTCAAAATGTAAAAGAATTCGAAAAATGTGTAGATAGTTTATTTTTAAGAGATAATTTTGATATTTATTTGACAGGTTCAAATTCGTACATGTTATCTGGAGAATTAGCTACATTTTTGACTGGTAGATATATTCAAATTCATGTTTTGCCGTTGTCTTTTAAAGAGTATTTGAGTCATTATGGTGAAGAGGACGAATTAAAAAAATACAATGAATATATTTCTTATGGTGGTTTGCCATATTTAATTCATTTAGAAAATAATAACGAAAAAATTGATTACTTAGAAAGCGTTTATCATACAGTCATTATAAATGATGTAATTCATCGAAAAAAAGTGAAAGATATTATGATGCTTGAAAGTATTTGTCGATTTTTATTTGACAACATTGGATCTTCTGTTTCGACAAAAAAAATAAGTGATACTTTAACTTCCTATGGTAGAAAAAATTCAGTGCATACAGTGGAAGAGTATTTGAATAGTTTGCTTGAAAGTTATGTATTATATAAAGTAAATCGATTTGATATCAAGGGAAAACAATTATTAAAAACACAAGAAAAATATTACTTGTCAGATTTAGGTTTTCGAACGTATTTGTTGGGAAAAAACAATTATAAGGATTTAGGGCATATCTTAGAAAATGTGATATTTTTAGAACTAAAAAGGCAAGGTTACCGAATTTATATCGGAAAAAATGATGCCACTGAAATTGATTTTATTGTGGAAAACAGTGAGGATTATATCTATATTCAAGTTGCTTTATCGGTCCGAGATGAACAAACTTTAGAAAGAGAATTAAAGCCACTAGAGGCAATTTCAGATCATTACAAAAAATATATTATAACACTGGATTATGATACCAATAATTACAATGGAATTAAGCAAATTAGCGCGATGGATTTTTTAACTGGTAGAATAAAATTATAAAAGGAAATAAAACAATGAAAGAAATCATATTAAATTCAGAAAAAGAAACTATTGAATTGGGAAAAGAAATTGCATTGCAATTGAGCAAAGGGGACGTGGTGGTGCTTTCGCGGTGAATTAGGTTCTGGCAAAACGAAATTGACAGAAGGCATTTTGACGTATTTTGGTTTGCAAAATGAGATTTCCAGCCCGACGTTCACCATTGTGAACGAGTATCAAACCGAACAATTCCCGATTTATCATTTTGATGTTTACCGCCTAGAAGGAGTTGATGAATTTTTGGCAATTGGTGGGGACGAATATTTCGAGAAAGGCGTTAGCATTATCGAGTGGGGCGAAATGATAGAAGATATTTTGCCTTCGCAGTATACCAAAATTACTTTTTCAAGAGATTTAGTAAATGAAAATAGACGAATTTTGAAAATGGAAAAAGTCAGAAAATAAAGATTAATGTTTGACAAATTATGCAAACTGTGATAAAATTCTGGCTGTTACAGTAGTGTGAGCTTAAGAAAGCGAGGTAGAAAAATGGCTAGAAGAAATAACTATAGGAGGCAACCAGAAATCAAGGTAATACCAATCCGGGAAACCGAATTCAAGATTAAAGCGGTTGAACCTGGGAACAGAGAAATTAAAATTATTGCAGAAAATGGTACGAAATGTACCTTGTATTTTGCAAATTACAATTCCTATGACTGGGAATTGTTGCAGGATTATTTGTCAGAGAATGATTCTGTAATAGTTCGACATAGAGCATCAAAAATTATTGATGCTTATGTTGAAATTAGTAAAAGTTATCATATTTTAAAAGATATAAAATATGATGATCAAAAAGCTGGATATTGTTTTGTTTTTCCAGAAATGGACTTTTTTCTTTCTAGGGATGATTTTTTTATTAAAGATTTTTTCTGGGGATGCTTGCGTGATATAGAAAGATTAAAAAAGGAATTTTTAGGGAAACAAGCAGAAATTGTTTGGATTAATAAAAGAGCAGTAAAACTGGAGTGTTTCCTGGGTAAATTTTAGTTATTTTGTTTTAACAAGTGATGAGAGGCAGACTAGAAATTTTAGTCTGTCTTTCTTTATATCAAAAAATAAAAATTTTTATTTGCTTTCAAATAAAATATATGATATACTAAAATAAATTGTTAAACGGATTTTTGAGGAGGAAATGATGAAAATTTTAGCAATGGACACGTCAAGTAAAATTTGCAGTGTTGCCATTTTGGAAAATGATGAATTAATCGATGAAATAAATTTGGACAATGGTCTGACGCATTCTGAAAATTTAATGCCAATTTTGGCGGAAATTTTAACGAAAAATCAACTCAAATTAGCAGACATTGACTTGCTTTCTTGTTGCGCAGGTCCGGGTTCGTTTACCGGAATTCGCATTGGTGTTGCGACTGTCAAAGCACTTGCAGAAGTGAATCATTTGCCAGTGGCAAGTATTACGTCATTGGAAACCTTAGCAAAAAGCGATGCGTCTTCGTCCAAAAAAATTGCCTTGATTGATGCCAGAAACAATCAAGTTTACGCTGGCATTTTTGATGAAAATTGTGAGGCAATTGGAGATTTTTGGGCGGATGATATCAATCACGTAATCGAGCATTTCAAAAAAGAGGAAAATGTCGTTTTTGTGGGCGATGGCGCTGTTTTACATAAAGATTTGATTTTAAAATACATGCCCACAGCAAAATTTAGCGAATTGAATGAGCAAAGGGCGGCGTTTGGTGGGCAGATTGCGTATCAAAAACAGTTGAAAAATGAGCTAAAAAATGCAGATACCATCGTGCCAATTTATTTGCGAAAATCTCAAGCAGAGTGCTTAAAAAAGGAAGCAGAAGAATGCAAAAAATAGAAATTTTTAAAATGACGTTACAAGATTTTGCGCAAATCGAAAAAAATTTAATGTCAGATTTTGACGATTTTTGGACGCCAGCGATTTTGAAATCGGAAATTGTCGCAGAAAATAGAAGATACATCATTGCCAAACAAAACGGCAAAATTGTTGGATTTGCAGGCGTGATGCACAATTTTCCTGCGTTAGAAATTATGAATATTGTCACGAAAAAAGATTGCAGAGGAAAAGGAATTGGGAAAAAACTGTTGCAAGCCATTTTAGAAAATGCCGAAAAAAATCAATTTACCGAAATATTTTTAGAAGTAAATGAGAAAAATAAAATGGCAAGAAGTTTGTATGAAAATGCTGGTTTTTGTCAGATTGGAGAACGTAAAACCTATTATGGAGATGACAACGCAATTTTGATGGCAAAAAAAGCGTGAGAAATTTGTAAAAAGATGTTGAAAAAATTTTGGGTTTGATATACAATCATCCTAATAAAAAAGATAGGAGAATACAAATGAGAAGAAATAGTGAAAATGAATTATTACCAAAAGATTTGAAAGATATTTGCAATCCAAATTCGCTTGGATTCGAAACAACCAAGGAAATTGAAGATACAACTGATTTAATTTATGGGCAAGACAGAGGGATAAATGCCTTAGAATTTGGGATTGGAATTGATGTAAAAGGCTATAATTTGTATATTGAAGGACCAAGTGGGGTCGGCAAAACGATGTATACCAAAAAATATTTGGACTACAAAGCAGCCAAAGAAAAAACGCCAAATGATTGGTGTTATATCTATAATTTTGAAGACCCAAATGAGCCAGTTGCGATTTCGTTTCCAGCAGGGCAAGGAAAAGTTTTCAAAGAAAATATGGAAAGTTTTGTCAAAGATATTCGAAAAGACATCAAAAAAACGTTTAACAACGATGATTTTGAAAAAGAAAAACAAGTGATTAAGCAAGAGTTTAACGACAAAAGAGAAATGTTGTTAAAAAAATTAAATGACAAAACCATGAAACAAGGTTTCCAAATCAAATCAACCGACAATGGCATTTACATGATGCCAGTTTATGAAGGAAAAACGATTGGCGAGGAAGATTTTGAAAAATTGCCAGAAGACATCAAAATCCAGTATGAGCAAAAATCTTCCGAAGTGCAAGAATTGATTTTTGCTACATTGTCTGATATCAAAACGATTGAAAGAGAGTCGGACAAAAAAATCGAAAATTGGCAATCCAATGTAGCTTTGATGACAGTCAATATGCAGATTAATGCGTTGAAATCGAATTATAAAAGAAATAAAAAAATCAGTACGTATTTGGATGGTGTCAAAAAAGATATTTTGAGAAATATTGATTGTTTTTTGGCACCAGACCCAGAGGAAAAAAAGCCAGAAACGACGCCTCAGCAACCAAGACAAGAAGAAATTAGACAGCCATGGCTCAATTATCGTGTTAATTTATTTGTGGATAATAGCAAGCTAGAAGGCGCACCAGTGGTCATGGACACCAATTATTCGTACAACAATATTTTTGGAAGATTGGAATACGAAAATCATTATGGCATGTTAAAAACCGATTATATGATGCTAAAACCAGGACTTTTACATCAAGCAAATGGTGGTTACATTATTTTTCAAATGAAAGATTTGTTGACCAATCCAGCTTGTTACGAATCTTTGAAAAAGGCTTTGCGTGTGAAAGAATTGGCAATTGAAAATATGGCAGAACAACGAACTTCGATGGTGCTAATCTCTCTAAAACCAGAGCCAATCAAGTTAGATTTGAAAGTGCTATTAGTTGGGAATGCGAACATGTATCACACGTTGCTTACGATGGATGACGATTTTAAAAAGTTATTCAAAATCAAAGTAGAATTTGAAGAAGCTGCTCCCAAAACAACGGAAAACATTCGCAAATTAACAAGGTTTGTAAAAAGTTTTACGGAGCAAGAAAATTTATTAGATTTGGATAAAGAAGCTGTCGCAAAAGTGATTGAATATGCTTCCAAAATTTCAGGTGATAAAACGAAAATCTCAACGCAGTTTAGTGAAATTGGGCAAATCATCGGCGAAGCATCAACTTGGGCGAAGATGACGAAATCCAAAATCGTCACCAAAGACCATGTACAAAAAGCGTTAGACGAGCGTGCAAGTCGTATTAAAAAATACGATGCAAAATATATCGAAATGATACAAGAAGAAACTTTATTAATTGAAACAGAAGGCTACAAAGTCGGACAAATCAATGGTTTGACAGTTATTACTGTGGGTGATTATTCGTTTGGAAAACCGGCCAAAATTACGGCCAACACGTATATGGGCAAAAGCGGAATCGTCAATATTGAGCGAGAAATTGAAATGTCAGGTTCGTCGCATTCCAAAGGTGTTTTGATTCTTTCTGGTTATTTGGGCGAGCAGTTTGCGCAAAAAATGCCGCTGTCTGTCACAGCAAGTATTTGTTTTGAGCAGATGTATGGCGGGGTAGATGGCGATAGCGCATCCAGCACAGAAGCGTATGCGATTTTGTCGAGCTTATCCGGTATACCGATTAATCAATCCATTGCGGTCACTGGTTCGGTCAACCAAAAAGGAGAAATTCAGCCAATTGGTGGGGTAAACGAAAAAATAGAAGGGTTTTACCAAATTTGCAAAATGCGCGGATTTAATGGCGAGCAAGGTGTCATCATTCCAAAGCAAAATGTGCGAAATTTGCATTTGTCAGATGACTTAATCGAATCCGTAAAACATGGCAAATTCCACATTTATGCAGTCGGAACCATTGAGGAAGGAATCGAAATTTTAACAGGCGTGCCAGCTGGTAAAAAAACAAGAGATGGAAATTTTCCAAATGGTTCGGTGAATTATTTAGCCTTGGAAAAATTGAAGAAATTTTCAAAAGCAGCTAGCAATTTCGAAAGATAAAAAGGAGGTTCTTGGAACATGAAAACAGAATTAACCAAACAAGAACGTGAACAAATCAAGCAATTAAAAAACGAGAAATCTCAAGCCATTCGCCAATTGTTAAACAACGATGCAGAAAAAGAAGATGTGGCAGAATACACCAAAGAAAATGTTGCCGAAAATCTGCAGTTCATTCAGAAAATTTATGAAAGGATGAGTCGCGATTTTGACGACAATTTTAATGAAACACCCATTTTTTACAAGGCAACTAGCATGGCGGAAATTGATCAAATCAAAAAAGACGTGCAAATCAATCATTTTCTAGAAGTAACAACTGATTTGGAAAAAGCCAAAGCAGGTTTGGCAAACATCTTAAATCGTCCAGTTTTGTTGCAAATCGAAGACATTGCAGATATTCCATGGTTACAAGACGGAACCGAAGTCATTTTGGCGCCTTTTTTGGATGTAGATGCCATCGAAGAAATCCAAGAAAGCACAGAAAATTTTAAAACTTATAAAATCAATTTAAGCAGACAATTGAGAAAAATTTTGGATGAAAACAGTCGCAAAAAGCTTTATCAAAAAGTGATTGAAGATACGCAAACTGCCTGCGAAAAAATTGCGCATTTGATTGAAGTGGATGAAGAAAATTCAGCGCATTATGAAAACATCCGAAAACTAGAGCAATTGCTGGCAAAACACCATTTTGCGATGGAGCAAGAAACGTATGAAGCAGATTCAACTGAAGAAGAAAAGCAAAGCGATTTGGACGATATTGCCAGAATTAATGCGGAATTGACTTCTTTAAAACAGGAAGTCAACAAGAGTTTTAATGAACGTTTGAAAAGCATGCAATTTGTGGTTGATTGGAAAAATGATTTGTTTACGTATTTAAAAAGCGAATTTACAGCGATTGATGAAAGAAGTTGTCAGGCGCCTGACAAAGTGGTTGAAGTACCAGAAATAAAAGATGAGCCAAAAGCAAAAGCACCAGAAAAGAAAGAATTTGTACCAACTGGTGATTCAGAAATCGACAGCGTCAAAACAGATTGCTTGGAAAACATCGCGGTGGTTCAAACATTGCTTGGCAACATCAGGGAACTAATTGCAAGACAGCAAAACCACGCGCGCATTGCAAAAGAACTGGATTCGAACTACAAGGCTTTGAACAATGCGTTTGAGATGAAAAATTATGCCGAAGAGTTGGACGCGTTGGTCAATGGAATTTTCGACAAAGTTGACGAACAAAATAAGGAGGCGCTGGCGCAAATTTCCAAAGTCAATCTGCAAGTCAGTATTTTGCTCAATTATTTGAATAATGCTAAATCCGCGGTGAGCAAAAAAATTAAGCGATTTGACGAAATCAATATTTTGGAGGAAAACGAACTCAAAAAAGAAATTGCGGAAACCATCAAAAATATTCGATGCGAAGCGGAATTAAAAAAATTGAATGACGATTTGGATATCATCGAAGATAAAAGTAATTTGAAAAAGTTTTTGGGCAAATTGACCGGCCGCAGCCAGTTAGATCAAACGATGCTAAGTCAAATTAAAGTAAGGCAAGATGCGATTCGCAAGACATTTAAAACGAAAATGCCATTGGCATATAATTATAGCATTCATGAATTGATTGCCGAAATTGAAATGTTCATCAAAGAAAACAAAGACGACGAATTGGTGACGGAAGAAGTGAGCCGTTTGCGCAGAATTAAGGAAATTTTGAAGAAAAATTTCATGATTATTGACAGCAAGGTTGTGAGCATTGTTGACCAGAAAACAGGAAAAAATCTTCCACTTGCATCGCGCAAAATCTCGAAAAAGGAATTGATTGAGATTGATACGTATCGCTTTTTAAACCGTTATGGATATGACAAATCGTTTGACAAAGATGAGCCAGAATATCCAGACACCATGACAAGCGAAATCAAGAGAATTATTGATTACATAAAAAGCAGCGACATTTTGTAAGGAAACTGACAATCTTTGCCCAATGTGACGTAGGGGCGACCAGTGGTCGTCCGTTCTTCGAAGAATTTACCAAAGAAGAAAATTGTTTGTGGCAGTGGGAGGCGGTCAGCCGTCCGTTCTTCGAAGAATTTACCAAAGGAGAAATTTGTTTGTGGCAGTGGGAGGCGGTCAGCCACCCGTTCTTCGAAGAATTTACCAAAGAAAAAATTTGTTTGTAGTAGCGGGCGGCTGCTAGCCGCCCCTACATTTTCTAGAGAAAATCTTATTATTTGATAATATTTTATGAATTTCCCTGTAATTTTTAAAATTTCCATTGACAAACCTGGCTCAATTCGTTATAATAAATATTGTTGTGAGTGGTAAAAATAACATGACACAAAGATATTTGCCAATATAGCTCAGTTGGTAGAGCAACAGATTCGTAACCTGTAGGTCGGCGGTCCGATTCCGCCTATTGGCTCCAACTCTGATTTAGGAGAGTGAGCAATTATGATGCATGAATTTGTTACTTATGCAGATGGAACCTTAGTTGTTTCTTCTGATATTCGCAAAAAAGAAAATGGCGAGGAATATATTACAGTTTGTTTTGAAAGACCCATGGAGTATGGATTTGATACTGTAATTTTTGAATTACCAAGTTATGATATCATAAAAAAAGATGGACATTATACAGATAGTGAAATTGCAATATTCAAGACAGTAGTTGAAAGAGGGGCAGCCTATTTCTTTGAAACAGCTAGAAAAGGAGGAATACAAAGTGCCTAACCTTTTTAATTATTTGGGATATACGATTTTTTTCTGGGCTAATGAGAATTTTGAACCAATTCATGTACATATATCAAAAGGAAATCCACAAGCAAATGCAACGAAAGTATGGATTACGAAAAGTGGGGATTGTATTTTAGCCAATAATAATAGTAGAATTCCTGAACATGATTTGAATAAATTATATAAGTCGATACAATACAATTTTTTCTTTATTATATCTGAGTGGAAAAATTTTTATGGTGTAGATGAAGTTAAATTTTATTGCTAAATTCTTATTCAAACTAACAAATAAAACAGTTTCAAAAATTTTGAGAAAATATCTTTATTTTTTATAATAAATATGGTATAAATATATTGAGTGGTGCTTAGAAAACTTTCGAAGCTCTAAGTCATTCAAGAAATCCTAGAATCGTTTAAGAGGTTCTAGGATTTTTATTATGATTGATTGCTTTTAAATCCTTCACTCAATCAAATCTTTCAGCCCCTCAAAATCAATATCCAAAACAAAACACAAAGCAATCAACTCAAAATCCTTCACAATCATTTTGCCATTTTCAATGCGAAACAATTCCGTCGAATCCAAATACACCGCATGCAACTGCAACAGTCTGCTCAATTGTGCCTTGGTAAGATGCCTTTTTTCTCGATAAGTTTTAATTAAATTACCACAAACATTGCTTTTATTCTCATACTTTTTCAAAGAAATTCCCTCACAACTATTATTTTTAATGATTTTATACCATTTTTAAATAGGAATAGCGAGGGAGTATCGATATTGCGGAAAAATCGCTGAAATCACAAAAAAACCCAAAGCAATTCTTTGAGTTCTTCTGTATTATTTGATAAATTTTCTATTAATTGGCTCTTTGAAGTTTACCAGAACGCAAGCATTTTGCGCAAATAGTAACTTTTTTAGGCTCACCATTAATCATCGCTTTGATTGTTCTTAAGTTAGGTTTTACTGGTCTGCTTGTTCTTTTACTAATATGTGAACGTGTAATACTAAGGTCATTTCCCCAAGTTGTACTTTTGCCACAACAAATACATTTTGCCATCTTTAAAGCACCTCCATTACTTATTTTATAACTGACTATTAATTAGTCTAACATAAAATAAAAAAAAATACAAGAGAAAAATGAAAAAAAATGAAAATTTTTTTGAAAAAAATGTAAAAAATTTGAAAAACTTTACATAAAGTTGTTGACAAGAAAAAAAAAATTTAGTATAATATAAAGTATAAAACCATGGTTGAAACTAAAAAATTTTTGTTTTTGATCCTACAGACTGTGGGATCTGAAAGGAGAGATTATTATGATGAAATTAAAAAACAGCCTACGGGCCATTGTGGGAGTTGTAGCTAGTGCAATTCTTTTGAATAGTACACCAATACCTACTGTAGCGGCTACAAATCCTGATAGCATTCAGGAGGTAACTGTTGACCAGAGCACTGAAGCAGATGAGCTTGTTGCTGATGAAACAACAGTAGACGTGTCAGCAGACCGTCTGTATAAAGCTTCAGCTGAGACTAAAAAACAGCAGGGTTCTTCCAAAAAAATTCTTTTTAGAAGGGTTCAAGTTGGAAAAACCATTTCTGTGGAGTTTTCAGCTCCATGGAGATTTTATCCAGATTCAATCTGGATTGGCAATATGAAGGCTGATGCTTGGGCAAAAGGCCCAAGGACCCTTAAAATAAGGGGAAGTAAAGCTGGAGATTCTAGGATTTATGCAGGGCTGTATTCTGGTACAGAAGAGAAAAGCATAGAAGTAAGAGTACAGGTTACCAAGAAAAAGAAATCCTTATCTCAGATAAAGAAAGAGAAGACAATAAAAAAGGATTTAAAACTTTTTGTTGGAGACGAAAAGACTTTTGAGTTTAACCCTGAGGTAAAAATGGTTGCTGTGTCTGATACAGACATAGTTGCTTTAAAAAGAGTTGATTCAAAAAATGGTACAGTAAAAATTAAAGCTAAAAAGGCTGGAGAAGTTACTGTTAAAGCACGCTCCCGCAGAGGAGTGCTTGCTGAAAATTATGTGTACAAGGTGAAAGTATCTGAAAAGACACCAGAGCCTGCTATTACATCTACACCTGCTACATCTACACCTGCTACATCTGCACCTGCTACATCTACACCTGCTACATCTGCACCTGCTACATCTGCACCTGCTACATCTGCACCTGCTACATCTGCACCTGCTAC
>CANSTR010000002.1 GCA_947649935.1 uncultured Clostridia bacterium | reverse complement strand
CTTTTTCCCGTTAATATTTTGTAATTTTTGGGACATTTTCAAAAGTTATTGACAGCAAAACTAGAAGAAATAGTAAAAAAGATAAATGGAAAGCCTAGAAAGATATTAGGTTTTATATCAGCAGAAGCAAGATTTAATGAAGAAATATTAAAAATAGTTGCATAAATTATATATTGATTTTTTGTTGCTATTATTTTTTGAATGGACAATTAAAAATTAAATTATAATAATTTTTAGAAAACAATTGACTTTTTCAAAAAATTCAGTTATAATAGTTTTGATGCATCAGTAGTTTAGTTGGATAGAATGGCAGACTACGAACCATCAGTAGCGTGATTTATCTTTATAGTAAGGGCTTTCAAGGAGTGAGTTTGCCTGCATTCCCTAAAAGTTCCCCTAAATGATAAATTTATGCTTGCAAATTATTTCATTTTATATTATAATATTTTAATAACGCGTCTGTAGTTTAGCTGGATAGAATACCGGGCTACGAACTCGGAGATCGGGGGTTCAAATCCCTCCAGACGCACCAAAAATGCATACAAGTATTGAAAAATCAATAGTTTGTGTGCGTTTTTTATTGAAAATTTAATTTTTCATAAACAATTATCGCTAATTATATCCCCAACTTATTATTATATCATATTTTGTCTTTTTTGTCAACTTGACAAAAACATATTTTTATGCTCTCGCTTGATATTACTAAATTAGAAAGGATTTTCAAATGAATTTAGAATACACAACCTATCTAGAATTTGCAAAAGAAATCGCAAAGGAAGCTGGAAAAATTATGTTGAACTATTTTAATGAGAACAATGGCGCCACTTACAAGGGTGACAAAACCATTGTTACTTTGGCTGACACAGAAATTAACTCTTATTTAATCAAACGCGTCAAAGAAACTTTCCCTACCCACTGCGTGGATGGCGAGGAGGAGCAATTTGGTAAAAGTGACTTTGTGTGGGTCTGTGACCCTATTGACGGGACAGCTATGTATGCCAGGCATATTCCAGTTGCTGTTTTTTCGTTAGCATTAGTGATTAACGGAAATCCAGTTGTTGGCGTTGTTTATGACCCTTTTACTCAAAATTTATATTCTGCTATCAAAGGTCAAGGTGCTTACAAAAATGATGAAAAAATTTCGGTAAATACCTATCAACTTGGCGACATGCAAAGCGTTTCTAATTTTGAAATGTGGCCGACTGCTCCCTACAATGTCTACAAGATTTTGCCTGAACTTGGAAAAAAGGAATATTTCGTTAACTTTGGTAGCATCATCAGATCCTGCTTGTGCGTTGCTTCTGGCGAGTTTGCGTGCTCCATTTTTCCGGGAACAACTCATAAAAACTGCGATATCGCAGCTGTTAAAGTGATTGTCGAGGAAGCTGGCGGAAAAGTGACCGACTTTTTTGGCAACGAACAACGCTATGACCAAGACATCCACGGCGCCATTATTAGCAACGGCATTGTGCACGATGAAATCATTGATGTCATCAAAAGTAAATCGTAGTTCCAGTGTTCACTCGTCCAATATGGATTTTACAATGCCTCGGTCTATCGTATTTTCGAAAATATTTTTTAGGATAATTAGCACAATCGGTCCAATTAACATGCCCATAATCCCCATTACTTTGTATCCTGTGTACATCGCGATTAGCGTAAACAATGGATGAATGCCGATTTTGCTACTGACAATTTTGGGTTCTACAAATTGTCTGACAATGGAGGTAAAAATGTATAACCCAAGAATCGCAATACCGACCGAATATTCTTGGTTGAGAAATAGAATGATGCTCCATGGAATCATCACTGTTCCAGACCCCAAAATTGGAAGTGCGTCCACAAATCCAATGAACAACGCCATAAGAAGCGGATAGCCCACATTCATTCCCATCAAATAAAAAATATTGAGTCCCATTAAAACAATCACAAAGGAAATTCCAATGAGCGTCATTTCGGCTTTTAAGTAGCCACCTAGCGACGCCGTTATTTTTTCCACTTTTGTGGAGATTTTCCCTAAAATTTTCTTAGGCACATGATGCTCCATTCTGTCCCAAATATAAATTTTGTCAGACGTGATGAAATACGTCGCTAAAATCGTGATAACCGTATAAATCAAAATCATTGGAATGGATTTTAGGCTTTCTAAAAAGCCTGTTAATGTATTTTTCAAAAATTCGATGACTCTGTTCACAATATCTTCTGAGCTCGTTTGAAGCAATTGTTTGATGTCATCCGACGGCGCTAATTTTTCCATATCAATGCTTTTGATAACCGAATTTATCCAATCAATCGCTTTCTCCAAATACGTATTTAGAGCGCCTAACAGATTCGTGCTTTCCGAAATCAACGTAAAAGTCGCCCATGCAACAAATCCTAAAAGGATAGCAAAAACAGTAATAAGTACAATGACACTGCTGGTTTTTCGGCTTAAATCTGTTTTTTTGTGAACCCATTTTATGAGCGGTTCTACCAGCAATGAAATGATATAGGCTATTAAAAAAGGAATATAAAACATGAAAAGTTTCGCAGATAATACGAATACAATAATAATCACAATTAATCCAAAAACTTTTTTCAAAACGGTTTTATATTCCAATTTGTTAGCCCCCTAACTAAATTTTATTGATGATGTTGACAATCACAAATGCATTCCATGGTATCTCCCACTTCTTGTGGTTGTACATTTTGATTTTGCGCCAAATCGCCGATCGTAAGCATGCCGACAATTTGGTTATTTTCAATCACTGGCAATCTTCGAATTTGATTGGCAGACATGGTTTGTGTGGCATCTTGAAGCTCTGTATCTGGCGTTGTTTTGATGACTTTTGTTGTCATAATGTCAGATGCTTTTGTTTGATTACATTGTTTATTGTTTGCAATGCATCTGGTAATAATATCTCGGTCTGTCACAAATCCAATGACGTTATTTTCTTGGTTGCAAATAGGAACACATCCAACATCATTTTGTTGCATCAATTTTGCAATTTGCTCAAGCGTTGTATCTGAAGTTGCTCGTACTACTTTTTTACACATACATTCTTTTACTCTCATTTTTCTACCTCATTTCCTCAAAAATAAACTATATAAAGTATGTGCATTTTTTTGCAAAATATACTTTTTTGTTTATCAAAATAGAGAGCATATCAATCACTTCTCTTTTTGAAAAATCATTGATATGCTCTCTATTTTCATTGAATTTTAGTTAATTTTAGATTATCTTAACTCCTCTTTCAAGAACTGAAATTCTTTTTTCATGATCAAATAATTCTATTTCATTTCTATCCATTCTATCATCTAACTTACGTATTTTTTTCGACTTTTCCTTATTTTTGTCTAACTCCACGACAATCGCATCATACATTGCATCAATCTTTTTGCCATATTCCATTTCAAACAAAAATTGTTTATCTAAAATTCTTTTTTCAAGTCTGTCCATTTTATCATTCAATGTTTCATTTGTTTGATCAATTCTTTCATTCAATTCTTGATTCACTCGATCGATCTTTTCATTCAATTCTTCACTTACTCGATCAATCTTTTCGTTCAACTCTTGACTTACTCGATCAATCTTTTCGTTCAACTCTTGACTTACTCGGTCAATCTTTTCGTTCAACTCTTGACTTACTCGATCAATCTTTTCGTTTAATTCTTGACTTACTCGATCAATCTTTTCATTCAATTCTTGACTTACTCGGTCAATCTTCTCGTTTAATTCTTGGCTTACTCGATCAATCTTCTCGTTTAATTCTTGGCTTACTCGATCAATCTTTTCGTTTAATTCTTGGCTTACTCGATCAATCTTTTCATTCAATTCTTGATTCACTTGCTCAATTCTTGCTGCATTATTTTCTAATTCTATTACAACTTGCTCAAATCTTTCGTCAACTTCTTGAAATTTTTTATCCATCTTTTGTTCCAATCGATCAAATTTCTCATTCATCCTTTGTTCAAATCCCAATAAAAATTCTTTCATCTCTTCCATCTTTTTACACCTCCTCCCTGCTTATTTAGATTGAAATTATTTTAACACACTTTTTCTTCTGTTGCAATACTTATTTTCACTTTTTTCGACTTTCAATCGACATTTTTCGACAAAAATAAGAGATTGTTTAACCAATCCCTCAATCAATTTTTCAGTTACATAAACATACTTTGATTCATATTTGTATTTGGCATACCTGTATTTTGCATCATCATTTGATTTGGCGTATTTTGTCTTCTGCCAATAATCTCGTTCAAAATCATAATTTTAATCAAATCTCTCAATAAAGAATTTGACCTATGCGTAGAAGTAGCTGTAGTAGTTGTTGTACTCCCGCCCCGTGCTAGTTGTATTGGCTCTTGAACAATTGCTACCTGCAGAACTTTCTGTGGCAGTTGTTGTTTCTCTTACATTTGAATTGTCTGCCAAATTAATATCTCCCTCCACAATGTTATAAACTGTGTCAACCATGCTGTTTAAGCTATCTTCCGTTACATAACTTGTATTGTTATTCGATACCACTTGACAAACCACTGGCGAAATAATGCGATACACCGCTGGATACATTGCGCTCAAGTTTTGCGGAGCTTGCGTCATTTGTGCATTCATGTTTTGATTTCCCATCTGATTCATAGGCATATTATTTTGCGCTGGATACGCATTACTTTGCCCATTTGACATGTATGGATTGTATGGATAATTTGGATTTTGATTATAATAATTCAAATCCTGCATATAATTTCCATTTTGTTGATAATACATTTTGAAACCTCCTTTTATCTTGTTGATACATTGTATTCAGGAGGTTTCAATTTATTCCTGCAACCTAACCGTATTATGATTTTTCATGCTTCTGAGCAATTCCTTTCCGGTGGCTTGCTCAGCTCGAATTCTGCCAAGCGCAGTTAAATCAAGCTGATTGCTTTTGTTGACCGTTCCATATTTCGTGAGAACTTGAACTTCAAATCCTGCCTCTTTTAGCCATTTTTTCGTATTTTCCGTACATTTTCCGGAAGGATATGCCATGATTTTCTGGACTGGCTCGCCCACAACTTCCTCGATTTTGCTATGCGTTTCGTTGTAATCCGCCACTAATTTGGCTTTGCTAACGGTTGAATAATCGATATGGGATTTGCCATGGCAATGCAGTTTGACAAGCCCGCTATCGTACATTTGCTTAGCTTGCTCCCACGAAAAATAGCCGGGCGTTCCCACCAAATCTTGCACCACAAAAATCGTGGCTGGCACATGATATTTTTGCAAAATTGGAAATGCTTCCGTAAAATTGCCAAGCCAGCCATCGTCCATTGTAATTGCTACAACTTTTTGTGGCAAGCCGATTTCGCCTTTTTTGTATTGATACAATTCCTCCAAGGTGATGAATGTATAGCCGTCGTTTAGCAAAGTGCTGATATTTTCCTCAAATCGCTCCTGGGTGCTAAACAGATTGGACGAATCGCCTTTTGGCTGCGGCGTTTGGAAAGCGTGATAAATCAAAATCGGAATGGAAATATTTTTCTCGCTGATTTTGTACACTGGCAAATTATCAACTGGCACCGTTTCTTTCGCCACCTTATTTTCCAAATGATTGGTATTCGAAATTTGATTTTTGGTTTGGTTGACAACCTTTTTGGCTGTATTTTGGTTGGTAGCTATGTTTACGTAATTCGTTATCGTCGTTTGCGTTTTTATGGCATTTCCTGCCTTGTTGGCAATCGCCATCTCTTGCTGTGGCTGATAAAATGCTACCTTTAGAATCATGAACATCGTTAAAGCTGTCAATAATACTAAAATACTCACTAAAATTTTTCTCATCATTTCTCTCCTAAAATAAAAAAACTTACTCATTAAAGTAAGTTTAGTATTTCCTATATTTTTCATCTTATGAGGGATGTCCACAAAATAGTCCATTTTTTCAGAAATTTTAAATGGTTACTTCATAAAGTTTGGAATCAATTTTTTGTCCTAAAAATTTTTCCAACTGCTCAGGATTTTTGATGAGTTCCTCTTTTTGTGACTTCGTCAAAGTTTTGATATGAAATTCCAATTTGGATGCCAACATTCGATTTTCCGATTGCCACGCCATTTCCAATTTTTTTGGCTTGTGACGCATGGTGTATTTGGCGCACTTTTCACCGCCGGAGAAGTGTTCTTGCATGCGGCGGTTTAAATCTGTTGTGATGCCGGTGTATAGCGAATCATCTTGGCAACGTAAACAATATGTATAATACATTATTATTTTCCCTTCATTTTATTCATAAATTTCCCCAGCAGACTTTTAAATTCTTCTGTATGATAAAAAACTAATATATTTATTAGGTTCGGAAAAATCACTACAATGATTCCTTTTATTATAAAACTAGCAATTCCTGTAACTTCTATAAAACTTGTCACATACATTGTCGCTACAACTTCAGCTATAAAAATTCCTATATACATCAAGTATTTCTTAAAATATTTACTACTTGATGTCTTAAATTCATACTTATGAATAAGATACGGGTCAATCCATGAATAGGAACATAGTTGCGCAACTGAAGTAGCAATAAAAATACCTAGCACTCCCCATAATCTGCCTAAGTAAATTGATAATACAATATTGATTATTGTGGCTAAATAAGGCGTTATTTTTCCTTTTTTAAACACTTCACTTGTTACTCTAAAAGTATACGAAGAATTTCTAAGTCCTTCTATAAAAAAAGTAATACTTAAAGCAATCGGAACCGCTACCTCTAATAAATATTTTTCTCCAAGCCAAATTTTGATAAATGGATTTAATAAGACCATACAAGCGATTGATACAAAACCATAAATCCAAAAATTCATAAATGTTAACTGATAAAAAATTTGCTCTTTTTTCTCACTTTTCTCAACAACATTTAAATTTCCAACACTCGCTGTTATTCCATTTAAAATAGAAGATAACACTCCTCTTATCGCATTAATTACCATGGTATAATTAGATACCAAACCAACTGTTGTAACATTGATTAATGCTGATATTAAAATATTATCTGTTCCATTCATCATAATGCCTCCCATTTTGTAGATAACTAATGCTTTAACATCTGAAAAAATGGAACTTTTTTCTTTACTCGATAATGGTTCTACTTCTTTCTCATTTAAATATGGATATAAATGATTCGCCTTATTGGAAACCACTAAATTCTCTATCATCGTAAATATAATTTCCATCATTAAGTAAACAATATAATTTTTAGTCAAGATTAAAAAGACAATTTCTATGATACTTTTAACAAGATATATCATACTGTCAATCATATTGATGATACTTTCTTTTTGGTGTGCCGAAATAATCGATTTTTTATAAGTAAAAAAATACGATACTGAAGTATTGGCTAAAAAAAGCACATATATATGTATAATATTTTCTTGTATATTAGGAACATCTTTAACTAGAAAATCCATAAAAGGTATCACGAGTAATCCCATCAGAAAAATTGCGATTCCAATGATATTATAAGATTTCTTGTAGAAATTCATTAAACTCTTTATCTTTTCAACATCATCTTCTGCAACTGGTTTATACATATGATAAATAATGGCTGTACCTAATCCCAATTCAGCAAATGATAATATTGTTAAAATATTTGTAAAAAGTCCATTAACACCTAAATATTCTTCGTTCAAAGTTTTGATAAATACAGTTCTTACGATAAAAATCATTAATTTATTAATGATTTGAACCAACGCTCCTGTTGTCATATTGTTCATTACATTTTTACTTCTTGATTCGCTCATATTTATTTTTTGGCCTTTCTAAAATAATATTTCATTTTTCTTAAGCTTGCTTTAAGTCTAAATAATCCTGAAACCTTGTCATAAGCTTTTTCAAATCCATATTTAAGATAATATTTTCGAAACCTTTCATAAAATTTATCTTGAACAGCTGGAGCTTTTAACTGTGAATTTCCTTTTATCGCCTCTTCATACTTTCTCTCTTCCATTTCAAAAAGGTTACTACATTGCTGCAAAAACTCTTTTCCTTTATCCGTCTGTACTAACATCACTGATACTCCTTTTTCTGCTTGATCATATAACTTGGCTTCTTTTGATAATCCCCAAAAGTCTCCAATCGTGATATCAGATACTCTCTGACTACATGCATACATGCAATGATAACAATTCTCTCTTAACGTTATTGTTCTGATAAAAGCTTCCACGTAACTTGATTTTTCAGTTGGCACACAGCACACTTCTTTATCTTCCTGTATAATCTGAAATTGATATTGATTATTATTTCTAAAATTAACTCTATCTATATTTAAATTTCCTTTTATATTTAAAATTGCATTTTTCAAATATTTTTGTGAAGGAACACCATGACAAATAATATCTACTAAAATCAATTTCGAATAGTCTTTATTCAGAAATTTTCTAACTCCAGCAATTTGACATGGAGTACCGATAAATAATACTAATTTATCCATCTCTAAGTCTTGTTTGACAGCTTTTAATACTTGATTTATATAGCTATGAACATATTTTGAGCCCTGTAATCGATGTAAATCTTCTTTTTGACTAACTCGTATATGCTCTACATTTCCTTCTTCAGTAAATGCTGCACCATATACTATTCCTTCATTTTCTATGATATATTGTGATAATGTTGTTGCGATTCCCCCTGATGTACTTTTATTTCTAATTTCACTATTTTTACTATATACAGCATAACATTTTTGGGGCTGATAAAATGTGACTTTATTTAAGGATGGACATATTTTTCTACATAAATTGCAATGAATACATTTATCCTCTTCTATTTCAGGATAGACATAACCAAATTCATCTTCCTTCATCATAATTGCATTACGTGGACAAATATTATAACAGGCAAAACATCCTGTGCATTTACCTTTCTCACATATCATATCACTTTTTCTCCTATTCTAAAATAGCCTTTTTTAAGAAATTAAATGAATCTTCTCTTGTTTTATTGATATTGCAATCAGCTTGTTCCCATCGATCACCTTCTATTTTGGCTTCATCCAATGAATCAGGAATATAATTCCATCGATCTTCTAAACCTACTACACTTAAAAATTCTCTTATTCTGTTATTTTGTTCTGGTCTAGTCTTATCTTTTTCTAATACCACAAAATTTTTGTGTAACAACACCGCAATAACAGTTGCATGAAAAGAATCTGTTATGACAAAGTCAGAATGATAAATATAAGATACAAATTTCCATGGATCAACATCCCAATCCGCAAATTCTTCTAAAATTTTATCACTTTTTAAATTAGCACCACTCACTCCTATAATCGATTTAATATCTCTATCGTTTTCTTTTGAAAACTTACAAACATATTCTCTATGCTCTATATTTTGACCTAAAAAATAGGAAAATACATAGTTACTTGAATCGATCGGAACACAACTATTTCTCAATTCATCTGCCCCTAATAAAACAACTGGATCTGCTACTGTTGTTACTTCTCTACCAACAATATTTTCTAATTGTTGCTGACATTGTTTGTCTCTAATAGAAACAGCTTTAAAATCTTTTAATGCCCTTCTATATTTCTTATGATAAGAACCAGGAATTTCCTTTATACTCAAGCTAGATGCATACGAAATTTTTCTCTTGTCTTTATCCACCCATCCTAAAAGATAGGTATCATCCAAATTTACAGGATTCCATATTTGATCACTACCTGCAACATATAAATCAAACTTGTTTCCAATTTCCAATAATTCTTTTTGAGATTGAATATCATGTTCTGCTGCTAATTTTACATTTGCCTTTAAATATTTCTCAAATGCCTTTTCCCTTATCGCAAAAAATTCCTTCTTTTCTTCCATTAAATTCATATCTTCATACTGTCTTTTCTTTTCTTTATAGGCGGAAATTTTAAAAATCTTTTTTATTTTTCTGCCCAAATTTAACTTTTTTTTGGCTCTGTGTGGCAAAAAAGAACACTCCAAATTAAATTCACAATCCTTGGCAGATTCTAAGCTTGTACTTTGTGGGTTCTCCAACACTTTCTTTAAAGAACACGCTTGCAAAGCTGTACCATAATTATAATTATTGTACCATGTAACAATCAACGCTTTTTTCATCCTATTTTCCCCCTTCTATTAACAAATATTACTTTAATTCATTGTAAGACAAACCATTATCAAATTCTTCTTTTTCTATTCTGGTTTTATTTAAATTTCTCAACTCCGCATCTCCCTTAAGTATCAACAAATAAAAAGGAAACGATAAAGTTGCACAAAAATATGTATAAAACATATTAAAAAATGCATTAAATATCCACATCGTTAAAACAATTCCAAGTAATACTTTGGGTGCCTTCAACTGCCTAAAATTAATTAAACTACTAATTAAATATTTAAACATATATAAATATATGAATAAACCAAAAATTCCATAATCACTTAATATTTGAATAAAGTCATTATGTGCCCAAAGTGGATTATAAAACTTTGCTTCATTTAGAGCAAATAAATAATTAATTCCATTTCCAAAAATAATATGACTTAAATCATTCGAAAAAATTTTATTCATATCGTATTCCCAAAAAACAGATCTACCACTTGTAAAAGCAGCTAAAGGATCCATATTTAAATTCTCAACACGGTCAGATGCAACCAAAAATTTTGCTTTAATCGGTGATACAAAAACAATTAATACAAATAGAATTCCACAAATAATCATGATTGGAATAAAAGATTTCTGTTTTTTTAAAAAAATATATA
Source organism: uncultured Clostridia bacterium (assembly GCA_947649935.1). GTDB lineage: Bacteria > Bacillota > Clostridia > TANB77 > CAG-508 > Scatovivens. Next base: position 76,266 of record CANSTR010000002.1, on the reverse strand, counting down.
AGAATATTAACCATGCACACATTAATACTGCTATATATGTCCTACTATTTCCCATTAAAATACATAAACTCGGTATAATTAATGCAAACATATAAATTTTTTTCCTATATACACAATATTGAAAAGTTAGTAATGCAAAAATAAATATAGCAATTTGTGACAATAAAAATGTTGTTCCAGCAAATGATACAAATCCCTTCGTTTCTCCTTCATAGGCATAGCAACTTGGTATAAAAAAAGAAACAAAAATAATTGCATTCCAAATCAATAATATTGTATTAACATATATTTTATGAGTTCGCATAAAAGCATATATGTCTGAACCATTTTTTATAAAAAAACAAAAATATAAAATCAGAAAAGGAAAATAAAATAACATATTAATATTATAATAATTAAAACCATTTATATAAATATTTTGTAAAAATGTAGCAAAAATATATATAATTAAAAAAAATAACCTTATTTTCATTTTATGTCGTAAGTAGTATATGAAGAATAATATTAAAAATGTAGCTGTAAATATAATATTCAATGGTCCAATGTATACTTTTAATAACGATGTCATTGAAAATAATAATAATATATAAATTAATATCTTTTCTATGCCATCATTAACAACATTAAGGGTTCCATCTTCCGCTATTAGTTTATCAACTTTTCTTTTCATATGTTTCTCTCCTATTCATTAATAATCCTTGTATAGAATGTATCTTTATTCAATCTTTTGTCAATTTCCAATTTATAAGTTAATTTATGAAAATTAGTCAGTTTTTTAATTCTTTCATATTTATTCAAATCAAATTCACTTAGTAACTCTCTACTCAATAAATGATTATCCACCTGAGAAAAATATGGAACTTGATTCCACTCTTCTTCAAATTCCTTAGTAACCATACTAAAAAACATATGTAGTAAAAAATAATCACACAAATAATTATTTTTCTTCCAATATTCATACAGTAATTTTAACGTAACAGATAAAATATCATTGTTCGTTTTAGCATAAATTAGCCAACTAGCCATATTGATGATTTCCATATCCATCCAGCCATTTCGATAAACAAATAAATCATTGTTCTGCAATTCTTCCCATGAATTTCCTGTACAAAATACGGTTGAATCAATCCATAAACCACCATTTTTTACTAGTAAAGCTAATCTTAAAATGTCTGAAAAATGCGTATTCGTTATTATCTTTCTCTTCCATTTATCAATCATATAATCTGGTATATCTGCATAATTTTGATAATTTTCTTCTGTAATCACTATAATTTGTTTGTCTGGATACCATTTTTGAATACTTTCAAAGCACTTTTGAACAATTATTGGCGCTTTTTCAATTCCCTGTAGCCAACAAAACCATATATAATCAGAATCTTTATGTTCAGCATTCTGTTCCATCTTCATTTCTTTTATCTTCTTTTTATACTTTTTTTCTAATTTATAAAATGTTCTATCCATAGTAATAAGACCTCTTGTATAATTCGAAAAAAATCCAAGTTTCATGAAACCATACAATATCATATCTCTAAAAAAAGTCTTTGATTTAACACTATTTTTTATAGAATTTTTATTCATACTTTACCTCATTTTTCAATTTTATTAGTTCCATAACTGGTGTATCCCCATTCACACAATCCAAATCATACTGCTTACTACGCAAAATCGATTTCTCTTTTACATCTTGATATAATCCTATTTTCTTTGCAGGTACTCCTGCCCAAACTTCTCCATCTGGAACATCTTTCGTAACAATTGCACCTGCTGCAATGATACAATTCCTTCCAATTGTTACTCCATAATTTATCATAACATTTGCACCAATATAAACATTATCCTTAATTTCAACTTCGCCATACGGACAAATATGTTCTTTTGTATGATCTTCCTGATTAAAAACACAATGAACAGCCGAATGCGTTATAATCCTAACATTAGCACTAATCACAACATTATTATGTAATTTTACTAAAAATGGTTCTGCTGGTAAAATATTAGGTGCATAATAACAATTCTCACCTATCTGCGCAAATATTTTATGTCTTTTAAGCCATTTTGCTTTTCTCCAACCATCTCTAATTGTAAACATCTTGATTTGTCTGTAATATCTTCTTAATTTATCATACAATACCTTCATTTTATTTTCCTCTTATAATTAAACATTCCTTTAACATTAAATAAAATTCTTTTTAAAGTTAATTTCTTTCGATTAAACCAAATACTTTTTGCATAATATCGAATCTTATTTCTTTTGCTATGCTTCATAATATAATCAACTGTAATCTCTTCTTTTAATTCCTCCACTTCATCTGCATACATCACATACGTTTTATGATTATCATAAACTACTGGCTTATATGTCATCGGTCTACACCAAAAATGAATATACATAAAATCTTCTGTAAAAATTTTATGGTTTCTAACATAATTCCTCGTTAAAGTTCCATCCTTTAAAACAAAAACTTGATGTTCATTCTTTTGCGTATCTTCCTCAGGCATTAAATCTAAAAAAAATCCATAATCATATTTTTTCAAATTGGCAAAGATTATTTCATGATAATACTTAATATTTAACTTTTCATATATTGCATCCATTCCAACTTCATCAAAAGCAAATGCTCCTTCTGTTGTATATACTTTTTTATAATTATTTTCGTCAATCATTGTTCTGTATCTTGCATTAACTTCTGGCACATTTTTAAATATTGTCGAATGCCCTAAGAAACCAATTCTTTCATATTTCTCCAATATCTCATCTGTAATAAATTTTCTAATATTCCCCCAAGCCAAATCCAAGTCACACATTCCCCAAAAATCATAATCTTTCAATTCTTCCTGAAAAATTTCTCCATAGGCTGGCTTATAATCACAAAATTTATACGGTTTATCCAAAACAATTTCAAAATCAAAATTTTGTTGAACTCTTTTTTTTATCTCTTCAAATGTATCATAAAAAACCTTCACATTTTCTGGGTATTCATATTTCGTTTTATCATCTGTAAAAATAAGCCAATCTATGGTAGGATTATTTTTACAACTCATAAGAAATAATTCAAATCCTTTTGGAAACTTTCCAAAATATGGAATTACATATGCTATTGATTTCATATTTAAACTCCTTTTAGATTCATTCTTTCAAACTCACAAACAAATTGTTTTATATGATATTCATTCGAAACTTTATCTCTATATGCAAAACAATTTTCTACATACTCACCATTTTCTTTAACCATAATCGCAAAATCATTCTTTGATAAACTAGCAGTAATGATTCCTAATTGATATTGAGCAATGTAATCACAATTATAAGGAATTGGCGTTGTAATAATCGGCGTTCCAGTTGCAATCGATTCTACAATTGACAACATGCTATTATCTTTTTCCGTATTAATAACCAAAGCATACGATCTTGATAAAATAGGAATCATCTCTTTATGTGACATTTGCCCTTTCCATTGAATATTAGTTTCCATTCCCAATTCTGCAGTTAATTTCTTTAAATCAACTTCCTTTTCTCCACTACCTATAATGACTAATTTAAAATTTTCATTTTGTTTTACAAAACCAGAAAAAGCTTTAATAATCCCATCAATATGTTTTCTTTCTATCAATTGCGAAACTACTACAAATTGCTTCTCTTTTTCTCTTACTGGAACAAATTCTTCCAAATCTACCCCATGATCAATAATTTCATCACTAACATGATTACAATATTTTTTTATAAAATCTTGGGCATTTTTTGATCTTGCTACAATTTTCGTATTATGAAAAAAAACTCTTGCTATAAAATTATACCATATTTTGGATGGAATTTTTCGCATCATATTATTATGTTTCGCTAATTCATGCCATATGATTGTTTGGTTTTTAAAATACCTTGAAACAATCCATGAGTTCATTGAAAACACTTCACTTGAAATGATAAAATCAAACCTTATATTGTCTAATGTTTTCCTCAAATTCTTTAAAAATGGAAAGCAATTCGTTTTAAATATTTTAGGCATGATTGTTTCTAGAAAAATAACTTCAAAATCATAATCATCTTTTTCAATTGGTTCATAATCTTTTGCCGCAATCAAAACTGGCTCATGTCCCTGTCTTTTCATCTCTAAACATAAATTATAAACCATACAATCTTTTATTGACTTTACCTTTTTAATCACATTTGTTTCACATGTATATAAAATTGGATTTATTACAACTATTTTCAAACTAACACTCCTATACAATTATTTATCATTTTTCGTTAGTTGTTTCGCTACATCCTCATCCACAATCTCTTCCCCAGTCCTACTCTTTAGCTGTTCCATCGATGCTTCCGAAAGTCCATTATTAACCTTAGCACACCTATCACAAGTCGAACACTTATCAAGCTCTTCTTTCGTCACCTTGCCATCCCTCAAATCACGCACAATCTGATTCTCAAACATCGAATATTTCTCTTTTTTCCAAAATCTCAAAAATTTATGGCGAATCACCCAAAAAGCTGGCTTCCAAATATATTTATGCATCGCAGGGCTCACGGAACCAATCATCCAACAATTTCGATCGCAATGTCTAACTTTTGTTCTTACTTTTTCCGCCTGCTCTGAACTCCACAATTCCTCCCAAGTCTGCTCATTCAAATTGCCCATCACTTCTTTATCCTTGGTTCCATTACATGGCATCACATCTCCATAAGGGTCGATAAAAAATGTATCAAAACTCATATCACAAGGAAGCAATCGTTTCTGACCATAAATATAATTAATCAAGCCATGATTAAAATACGCACGAAACCACTTCTTAGGCGAATTCGAATTCAACAACTCATTCACCAACTTCTCAAACTCTTTCGCCACCATTGGTCGGTCCTGAATAATATTTTTCGCTTCCACAAAATAAAAACTATTATGTAACGAAGCAGTCGCAAACTCCATATTTAGCTCATTCGCCTTTTGGTACAAAGGCACCAAATCCTTGGCATTCGCATCTTGAACTGTCATTCCAAAACCAACATCTGGATGCTTCATCTCCACCAATTTCTTTAAAGTGGAATATCCTTTATTATATCCATCTTCAAGCCCTCGAATTGTATTATTCGTTTCCTCCAAGCCTTCAATCGAAATACGAATTCCCACATTTGGAAACTCCTCACAAAGTTTAATAATTCTATCTGTAAAAAATCCATTGGTCGAAATCACAATTCGGTCAGACTTTTTATAAAGTTCCCTCACAATATCCGCCAAATCCTCTCGAATAAAAGGTTCGCCACCAGTAATATTCGTAAAATACATTTTTGGCAATTTCTTAATTGTTTCAATCGAAATTTCCTCTTCTGGCTTACTAGGCGCTTTGTATCGATTGCACATCGTACACCTCGCATTACAACGATATGTCACAATTACTGTACCATTTAACTTTTTATCTGCCATACTCTATCACTCCTTTATCTTACTCAATCTTTTCTTAATCCTATTTAATATCATTATCCCAATTAAACACATACTAATATTAATAATGGTAGTTACAATCAAATATACTACTGGAAAATTACGCATTATTTCTAACTTTCCAAATATAATTTTTATAACATTTTGACTAATAAAATGAAGTCCATAAATATATAATGTATTTTTTCCTATTATATCTAATACCTTACACAATTTCATACACATGGATATCTCCATTACTAAAATTGAACCAGATATTGATGTCACTAAAAATAATATTGGATATGTAATTTGTAAATTATAAAATGATATTTCCAATTCCCCATAATTAAAATACATTATTTCAATTATAGAAGCTATTACAAATATAAGTGTTGAAACTATAAGAACTGCCTTACTTTTCTTCAAGTTAAATTTTCCCTCTCTTAATTCATATCCAACATACAAATAAAATATTGCAACTAAAGCTGTACAAAAGCATAATGGTAAGGGAATATTTATATTTGCTATTAAAACTACTATGCCTGGAAAAATGCATAAAATTTTTGTTGCAAATGTATTTTTTACATATCTAAAAATATAATTTAACATAATTTCAGCAATTAATATACATGGCAAAAACCATAAATTCGAAAAAATAGATTTGGTCGTCATAAAAATAGTATTTATGATTCCTGAAACAGAAAACAATTTTTCAAAGAATGCTCTATCTCCATGTAAAATCAAAACTTCTGCAATATGACATATTGTTATTAATACACAAAATCCTATATATGGAATTAATATTCTTTTAATTTTATTAATAATATATTGTTTATTTGTTTGATTTTCTTTTATTTTAAATACATACCCACTTAACAAGAAAAATAATGGCATATGCATAGAATATATTATTTTTTCAAGAATCGGAAAATCAAGTGAATATTCACTAATAGCATGACCTACTATTACTAAAATAATTGCAATTGCTTTTGAATAATCTATCCATTCTATTCTATCTTTGTTCATTTCTTACCCCTTTTTCTATGCAATCCTTTACTTTCATTATTAAAAATATATTATCAAAAAAATTACTATTCCCTACAATTTAGATTTTCTTCCTTTCTCATCTTAATCACTTTGGCTGGCACGCCTCCTACAATTGCATAATCTGGAACATCTTTATTCACAACAGCTCCAGCAGCAACAACCACATGATTTCCAATATGCACTCCATCCAAAATAACTGCCTTACTTCCAATCCAGCAATCTTCTCCTATTGTTACTCCTTTTCTCGTTGCTCCTTGCAATCTAATTGGCTTTTCATTATCTTCGAAATTATGATTTTCTGTATGAATACTAACTCCTGGTCCAAAAATTGTATCTTTTCCAATTTTCAAATTTCCTCTAACAGCTATAAAAGCATTCGCTGCGATTCCAACATTTTCCCCTATTTCACAAGCTTCTCCTAACTCTCTTAAAACGCCTGTACACTCGATAATTGAATTTCTTCCAATTGAAAAATTATTTCCAATGGTCATTCCACCTTTTGACAAAGCATCTATTTTTACATAATCTTCAATCGTAGCACTCCCCATAAAATTAATCTTCTTTTTGCACCTAATATCACATTTTTTTCCAACAAAAAGCGTTCCCTTTGACTTCCCCAAAAAAGGTTTCATGCAAAAACCTCTCAAAAGCATTCCTACTTTTTTTATCATTAATGCAAAAACTACTGAAAAAGTTATATTTTCATCTACTTTATAATCTTCCTTTTTTATTTTGCTAATCACTTTATTTAATAGACTATTAAACATATTCCTTTTCTCCTATCAATTCATTATACAAACTCATAATTTTATCATAATAAATTTCTGCACTATAATTTTTTACAAACAATTCTCTTGAATTTTCCGATTGTTTTGTAACTAAATCACTATTTTCAAATAATTTTCTTATTTTAGCTGTTAATTCCTCAATATTATTAAATGAATATAAAAATCCATTTACGCCATCTTCTATTAGCTCTGGTATGCCTCCAATTCGACTTCCAATAATTGGTTTTCCAATCTCCATTGTTTCTAATATAGAATATGGACAATTCTCATACCAAATGCTTGGAACCACCACAAATTTAGCTTTATTTATATATTGTCTAATTTCATCTTGTTTCAAATACCCCAATAACTGAATTCTATCATTTAAATGATTCTCTTGTATATAGGTTTCAATTTTAGCTTGCTCTGGTCCTGAACCAGCAATCAATAATCTTCCATTTTCTATATTTTTAATGGCTTGTATCACATTCAAAATTCCTTTTTCAATTGACAATCTTCCAAAAAAGAAAGCATATCCCTCATCTTGATTAATTTCACTCTTATGACTCTCCAATACAAAATTATGTAAGACTTCTATTTTTTTATATTTTAATTTTCCTTTTACTAATTGATTTTTAACAAACTCACTTGGAGAAATAATAACATCTACTTTTTGATAAATTTTATGAATATCATAATAATATTTTTCCAATACTGCTAACAAACTTTTTAATCTTGAATTTTTGATACATTTTTTATTGACACATGCATGGTATCCCTTTTCAATACAATCTTCGCAAATTTCACCCTGATAAAGCATTGCACTTGCTGGACAAATCGCTTGCAAATCATGCGCCGTAAATACAATCGGAATCTTTTTTTCCTTTATGGCATCTACAATCGACGCAGACAACTGCCTCTGAAAATTATTGATATGTACAACATCTGGCTTAAAATCTTCGATTGCCTCTATCATCTTTTTGTAATTAGCCTTCGAATAAATTACATCCAAAGCTTTCCTTTTACTTCCAGAACTCAAATCGATTGGTTTGACGAAATATTCTTTACAACCAGTCCTCCTATTTTTCTCATCTTCCATCGAAAAATAAGCAACTTCATGTCCATGTTCCTTTAACAGTTGTCCCAATTCAAAATAATATTTTTCACTTCCACCTTTTAAATAGTGGAATTTGTTAACCAATAATATTCTCAAAACAATCTAACCTTTCTTATATAATGTTTCAGTTTGATTAACCACATCATTCCAATCATACTTCCCCAAAACAAACTCAGCAATCTCCTCAGCCTCATATCGATTCTTTTCTGCCAAACATTGCTCCAACTTCTTTCTCAAATCTTCACTATTGCTTTTCTCAAAAGTAGTCGCAAACTTTTCTGTAACTTGCACATTTTCCTCTATTCTACTTACCAAACAATTTCTGCCATAACTCATTGCTTCTAACAGCGAAATCGGCATTCCCTCTATATCACTAGGAAGCACATACAAATAGCAATTGCTATACAATTCCTCCATCTCTTGTCCTTGCACAAATCCCGTCAAAATAATTCTGTCATCTGATTGCGCCTTTTCTTTGATTGTTTCATAATAATCCTTCGTATGACTCGCGCCACCAGCAATCACCAATTTTTTATCAGTCTTCACCTGTTTGTAAGCATCTATCAAATAATCCAAGCCTTTTTCAGGAACAATTCTAGCCAAAAACAAAATATAATCCTCTTTGTCTAATCCATACTTTTCCTTGATGATTTCTGGTTCTCTATTTTGTCCTCCATTCACTCCATTTGGAATCAACTTCGTTTCTCTGTTATATGTATCTTGAAAATATTGTTGCACACCTTTTGACAATACAATGATTTCATCCGCAAACTTAGCAGCCATTTTCTCGCCAAATTTGATATACCTTGTTGCAAAACCACCCCATTTGGCTCGTTGCCAATCTAAGCCATGAATCGTAACAACCACTCTTTTTCGAAACAATTTTGGAATCCATAGCATTGCACAACTTCCGCTCTGCATGATAATGAATACAATCATATCTGCTAAAAGCAACTCTCACACTTGCCAAAAAAGAGTAAATCAATGCATCCAACCCTTTTTTATTAATGGTAAAAATCGTTTTGATTTTTACCCCTTTATATTCTTTCAGCTTTTCTGTTTTTTTGGTATTATCTGCTACATGATTGCCTTTTCTATTATAAACATCCACCTCATAGCCTTTTTGAGCTAGCCTAGTGGACAACTCTTCCACCACAATCTCAACGCCACCTTCTCTCGAAGGAATTCGTTTATGACCTATCATAGCAATCTTCATTTACCTCAAAGGCTCCTTCTTTTAATTTGCTTTCTTATTATAATACGTATTGTAATACTTCTTATTGGCATCTGGAATTTTGTTAATAACAGTTCCAATCACTTCTCCGCCAATTTCTTCAATGTTATTTTTGATTTTATTTAATTCTTTAATTTCTGTATTTCCATGTTTCAAAACAATAATATTTGTATCCACAATTCTTGAAACAATAAATCCATCTGCCACAACAGAAACTGGTGGTGTATCAATAATAATCATATCAAATTCTTTCTTTAATTCTTCCAATGCCTCTTGTAACTTCGATGTTGAAAGCAATTCAGAAGATTCCATTCTTTCTGTACCTGCTGAAATTACATACAAATTATCAATTCCAGTTTCTCTAATAAATTCAGTAATCACTGGTTCTTCCTCAATTCCCAACATTTCATCTTTTCGGTTAATGCGCTTGATAACTTCCGCTGGTATTTCCTCAACTTCCTTCACAGCTGTTTTCTTTTTTACAACTCTTTTCTTAACTGGCTCTTCTGCTTTTTCTACTTTCTTTGTTGCCTTTTTCACAATTTTCTCTTTTGCCTCTTCTTTGGTAGCTGTTCTTTTTCCTTTTGCCTTCTCTTTTACCTCCGTTTTTGTAGCAGTTCTCCTTGCTCTTGTCTTTTTCTCTTTTTCTACTTTCACTTCTACTTCTTCTGCCTGCTTTTTCAAAGATTTCATTCTGCTTCCATCTTCAATATCCACCATAAAATAATCATCTTCATAAATCATTTCCGCAACGTGTGGTATTTTATCGATATTAATATATTTATTAATATCGACTAACATTTTAGCAAAACCTTTTTTAGCCACTCTTTTTCCTTTAACAGCAACCATATCTGTTGTATTTCTAGTTGACCTCAAAAATTCAGATAAGCCTGGAATTTTTCTTACTCGAAATAATTTATGTTGTCTTCCTCTTCTCATATCTGCATCAATAATCAATGTTTTTTTGCCACTATTTGCAAAAGCTACCGCTAAATTAGCTGATAACCAACTCTTTCCTTCTCCTGGCAAACTACTCGTTATTGCCACGGTTTGCAAATCTCCTCCATTATACATATACTGCAAATTGGTTCTCAAAATTTTAACACTTTCTGCATAAGGAGATTTGGAATCAATTAATGTAATCAAATCTTCTTCTCCATTGTATTTTGGAATAGAAGCTAATGTAGGAAGATTCGTATATTTTTTAATTTGCTCAGCACTTGTTACTGTACTATTTAATGCAAAAGCTAACATAATCAAACCAACCGCAATTCCACCACCTATGGCTGCAAATAAAAGCACATTTTTTGTCAAATTCATATTCTGAGCTACCATTGGCACTTTTGCAGCATCCACTACATGGATACTATCAATTTCATAAAAGTTCTTTACCTCTTCAGAAAATACTTTCATAAACTCATTGGCAATATCTGCAGCTAAATTATTATTCGTGCTTTTAACACTCACTTGATAATAGACATCAGTCAAAGACGTCAAAGTTACACAACCTTTTAATTGTTTGGTTGTCATGTTTAACTGTAGATTTTCAATGACTTTATTAATAATCAAATCACTTTTAATTAATTCCATATAAGTTTCTGCCAAAGAAGATGGCATTGTCAATTCAAAAGCAGATACCATATTTCCCTGACTAATTGATTTTTCTGTTCTTGCAGAAATCAACTTACCAGTTGCTTCATACACTGGTGTCGTAAAATATTTTATTTTTACGACTCCTATGATGGCAAACAAAATCACCATCATGATAATAAAAATTTTTTTGTTCCAAAATAATTTTAATAATTGTTTTAAATCTAATTCATCTACCTCGTTAATAATAATCATCTCCCTTACTATTTTTTAATTATTTTTCTATTCTAAAAATTCAAATCATACCAAAACAAGTCACCATCGCAGGAATCGCCCACTCGGTGATATTAACACATCCTTTCTACAAAAAGAAATACCTATTTTTCCTTGTTTAAAAGTTGATTTTATATTTCGAATAAAAATTTTTCCTTGAATTAATCTTATCAATAATTTTCTCATTTCATTCTCCTGTACTTTATAATTTTTTCCCTTTGTGTATCAATCTTCAAAAACTGACATAATTCACGAATTATATCTTACTTTATATTTATTTTACCACCTTTTTTAACAAAAAGCAATAGTTTTTTGCAAATTTATGTAAATTTCGTGTTTTTTATAACATCTCTAAAAAATCAATCACACCATTTTTACTTTTTTTCACTTGGAAATTCATTTCTTGCAGTTCCTCTTGCTTGATATACTTTCTCCCAAAACGTTCCTTCATCATAGACCATTCATCAATCGGCACCGTATACATGCGCCCATCCATAAAGCCAACCAGCACAAACGAAATCGCTCCCAATTTACTATAAGAAAGCAACGCCTCACGTTGAAAATCACTTAAAGCTTGATACGTAATTCTATCTTTTTCTGTAAACTTGGCATCAAATACAACCGTTCTTCCGCCTTTGACAATTCCTTTAAAATCTGGCTGTGCCGACTTTGTAAAAATCGTTTCAAAATGTCCATTTTCAATATGCTTTAAAATTTTCATTGGTTCTGGCGTTTTTTCAATAATGGCCAATTTTTCCATTTTGTAAACTTCGCAAATCGATTCTATTTGCGTTTCAAAATTTTGCCCAAATGTATGATTTATTTTTCCTTGCAGTTGTCTTTGTGGATTTTTTATTTTTCCACCATTTTCCTTTAGTACAATACTTTTATATTCCTCTATCGAAATTCCCATTTTTCTCTCCAAAACCAATCATTTTTTCAAATTTTATCTCAAATCGATTCAAAAATTCAGCCACGATTTCTTCTCTTTGAAAAGTTCTCCCAAATTCAATTTTAAGCGAAGTTGCAATCTCGCTCAAATCTTCCGCAAATTCCTCCTGATTTACATTTAAACCAATTCCCACATAAATTTTCTGCACGCATTCTCCTTTGCAAGTACTTTCCGTCAAAATTCCGCCAACTTTTTTGCCATGATAATAAATATCATTTGGTTCTTTTCGTTCCAATTTTATTTGATACAAAAAATCCAAAGTTTCTATCATGCATTCTGCAATGCAAATCGTCAAATTTTGAATTGCTTCCATATTACAATTTGGCAATAACACAAAAGACATCGCAATATTTTTGCCCACGCCAGTAAACCATTTTCGCTCATGCGTCCCAATTCCTGCAACTTGCTCATCAGCAATAACAATCGTTCCATTTCGTGGTTCTTCTAGTGATTTGATTTTTTTCTGAGTTGAATCGATTGTTTCAAAATAAAGTAATTTTCTTCCTAAATATTTCGTTCTTAAATTTTTTAACTCCATTCCGCATCCATTCTTGTCACTATTTTTAATATTTCAGATACGCTCCATGCTTGCGCCATGGTGCCACCTGGCTTTGCATTTGCATTCGAATCATACAATTCCGAAATGCTCCCCAGACCTTCTTTTGCATACAATTCTTTTTGAAAAGTAGCCACAATTTTTTCCACAAATTTTTCTTTCTCAATCATATATTTCTCTTTTTCAATTCTGTCTTTTTCGCTATTGATGATATTTTCCAAACTGTCTGCATATAGCCCCAAAAGCCATACCCAGCTAACACCCTGATGATAGCTTTTGTCACGTTTCACGCAATCACCCGAATATTCCGCAATATAACCTTCTTCATCTGGCGCCAATGTGCGAAGTCCATATTTGGTCAGCAACTTTTTCTTAACCGTCGCAAAAATTGTTTTTCCCGTATAGGACGCTGGATTAATCACAGGATATGTCGTCGCAATGCTAAACAACTGATTTGGTCGCACTTTGTTATCTCCCAAAACATCTTGCAATGACTTTTTCTGAGCATCATAAAACTTTTCTTCAAACACTTTTTGATGTTCCTTTGCCTGCTTTTTGTAGTCTTCTACCAACTCTTTTTCACCAAACTTCTTCGCCAAATGCTCCAATGTTTTTAACGCATTATACCATAAACTATTCAATTCCACGACTTTTCCATTTCTCGGCGTCACCACAAAATCACCAATTTTCGCGTCCATCCAAGTATTTTGTATGTTTGGCGTGCCAGAAACCAAAAGTCCATCTTCATCCAAATAAATATTATTGCCATCCAAATCAATTCCATTTTTGTAATGTTCAACAATATCTTTCAATTTTTCATACAAATTCTCTTTGACAAAATCATAATCCTTCGTATATTTCAAAAAATGATTCACTTGCTCAAACAGCAAAAGTGAGCTATCTGCACTATTGTAAAGTGGCGTATTATCGCTTTCCGAATAGCCATTGGGAACCAAACCACATTGAATATCTTTGGTCAGCATCAGCAGAATTTCCCTCGCCAAATCATAGCGCTTTGTAATGAGCAACAACCCTTCAAAGCTAATCGCTGTATCTCTGCCCCAGTCCAAAAACCACGGAAAACCAGCCAAAATGGAATGCAATCCAATTTCCGGACGAAACACAACAAAATTGGCTGTTGCCAAAATTAAATCTTTCAAAAATTCATTCCTATCTTTTTGTTTTTTGGTCAACTCCTTTTTTGTCGATAATAGTTTTGTCTGTTTGACAATTTGTTCTAAACGATGCGTTTCCTTTTCAAAAACTTCCTCTGCATCTATATTTTGAATATCGTCCTCCAGAGAAACCACCACTGTGACCTCTTTCTTCTCCTTCGGAGCCACAAAAATTTCGTATCTCCCTGGAACGCACAAATCCTCTTCTGGATAAAAACCTCGTTCTTCTTCTTTTAAATAATACATATTTTTAAAAATATCGTTCTGATGTTCGATATAATTTCCATCACTACAATTCATGTAAATTGGCTGATTGTGGTCAATTTTAACTATCACCTTAGTATCTTCTATTTTTTGCTCAACTTCGAAATAACGCGAAGTCGTCATATGATGAAAATCGCGAAAATTCATAATTGGCGCAATTGTCATTTTAACATCTTGCGCCTGATTGTTTTTAATTGTATACTTCACCACGATTGTATTTTTCCCATACACAAACGACAACTTTTTTTGTACCTTCACATTCGCCACTTGAAACGTAAACTCAGGCAACGGATTTTTCTCAAAACTTTCCAAATATTGGTAGCCATTTGCCATATAATTACCACACAGATTGGTATACAAATTATATTTCTCGCCATTTATTTCCAAACTTTCATCCAATTTAGACAAAATCAAATATCTCCTAGCAGGTGGTTTTAATGGCGCTACCAACAATCCATGATACCTTCGCGTATTTGCCCCCAACACTGTGCTTGATGCAAAACCACCAATTCCATTGGTAATTAGCCATTCTTCCTGAAGCGCCTTTTTCGGTTCCAACTGTTTTTTCATTAATTTCATTTGTACAATCTCCTATTACTCTTTTTTCTTAGGTTTCTCTTCTACTGCCTTTTTGATTCTTGTTGTTTTCTTTTTGGTTTTTGGTTCTTCCTTTGTTTGCGAATCTTTTGTTTTTGGTTGTTTTGACTTTTTTTCCTGCTTACTTTCTTTATCCTCTTCTTTTTTCTTCATTTCCTTCTTTTTATTTGCTTTTTCTAATCTTTCAATTTCCTTTGCAATCGCTCGATTCTCCTTAATTTTAGCATCTGTATTTTGAATCGATTCCACTCTTTCTTTATATTTTTGACTAAATTTACTTTTTCTATTAGGCTTTTTATTTTTCACATTTTTCGTTGCCTCTTTGACAATTTCCTTGCGTCTTTTCTCATTTTTATTGGTTTTCTTGATCTCTTTTTTCTCTTCTTTTAAAATCGAATTCAACAATAAAAATTCAGTTCCATTTTGTTCATCTTTGAATTTTAATTCATTGCAAATTAACTCAATAATGGTTGATGCAATAATAGCTGAATTATGTCTAATTTTGTCATCCTTAATGCACGACATATCTTTTTGAATCATCTTGACTCCCAAAGTCGCCGCCTTGGTAATATCTGGCTCTACCAACTCACTACCTTCTTTATTATATCTTCTAACATACTCTGGAACCACTTCTCCCGTATCGACCAAACAATAATCAAAAACACCTTTTCCCACATGCTCCTGAATTGCCTCAATATGTTGTGCCAAAGAATAATCGTCAGTCTGACCAAATTCTGTCATAATATTCGATATGTATACCTTAATTGCCTTACTTTCTTTGATTGCTTTCGAAACTTTTTTCACCAACAAATTCGGCAACACATTCGTATACAAACTACCTGGTCCAATGATAATTGCCTCAGCTTCTTGAATCGCCTCCACAACGCCTGGCGCCGGTTTGCAGTTGGATGGATTGATAAAAATTCGGTCAATCACTTCCACTTTTTGGGACACAATCTCTGGAATTTTATTCTTGCGGTCAATCACTGTTCCATCTGTTAATTCCGCACAAATACTGATTTCATCTAGCGTGACAGGCAGAACTCGTCCATTTACATTCAACACTTCCGTACTTTTTTGAATCGCAGCTGAAATATTGCTATACAATTCATTCATCGCTGTCAAATAAATATCTCCAAAATTTAATCCACGCAATCTTTCATTTTTAAAATTCAAATTCATTAAATCCGCCATCAGTTCTTGTTTTTCTGACATCGCCACAATGCTTCCCTTGATGTCCTCCAAAGGCAAAGAATCCAAAGCTTTTCTGGATTCTGTCGGAACTTCTCCATAATCCGACATTGTGACAATCGCGGTAATATTGTTGGTATATTTTTTCAAGCCTTCCACGACAATATTCAAGCCTTCTCCGCCACCAATCACAACAATTTTAGGTCCATCATCATACACTTTTCGATTGAAAATCAAAGACTTGATATTAACTTTCGCTTTTTTGCTCTTTAGCGATTCCGTATCATTTGCCTCAATCAAAATTTCCAAATTTCTTTTCTGGATAAAAATAATACCAATTACAACAAAAACAAATCCTACCACAAAAATCGCGATGATTTTCCCAAGCTCCTGAAAACTCATTTCTTGCGTCACCAAAACCTTCGTAAAACCATAGCAAACAAGCGCAATGCCCACAATAATCAAAAACATCCATCGTTTCACTTTGGCACTTGATTTAAACCATTCTAAAAAAGCTTTCATTCTCTACACCTTCCTATTCTTCCCCTATTACTATAATTTCTAATTTCATATCCACATCAAATTTTTTCTTAACTTCTTTTTTCATATGCTCAATCAATGCAATCACATCCTTCGCTGTCGCATTTCCTCGATTGATAATAAAACCTGAATGCTTGCTTGATACCTCTGCATCCCCTATCGCATAGCCTTTCAAGCCACATTCATCAATCAACTTTGCCACAGGCATCCCATCATTTCTTTTAAAAATACTGCCTGCATTCGGAAATTCCAAAGGTTGCTTTTCCAATCTGCATTTCTTATATTCTTGCATTTTCTCCTCGATTTCACATTTCTCACCAGGCTTCAATCGAATCGTCGTTTCCAACAAAATCCATTCATTTGTTTCAAAAGCACTTTTACGATAAGCAAATTCATGCGCAGTCAAATCAAATTCTTGAATCTCTCCCCTTTGATTCATTGCTTTGGAACACACCACCACATCTTTCATTTCACTGCCATACGCGCCAGCATTCATGCGAACAGCACCACCGACGGTTCCGGGAATTCCAGCCATTGCCTCCAAGCCAGTTAAACCATTTTCCAACGCAATTAATGCCAACTTGCCAAGCGACATGCCACATCCACAAGTCACCAAAACCTCTTGTTCTTGCCTCTCAATCGTATCATCCTGCAATCCCAATTTGGCAACAATTCCACGAATTCCGCCTTCGCGAACCAACAAATTCGTTCCATTTCCAATCATCTGAAACGGAATTTCTTCCGCTTTTGCCAGTTGCAAAAGATGTTTCAACTGCTCTGCACTTCTAACATTTACGAAATAATCCGCACATCCGCCAATTCGAAAAGACGTATGTTTTTTCATCGGCTCATTCACCAAAATGTCCTTTTTATCAATCGTGTTTTCCAATTTTTCAATGATGTTTTTCATATAGCAAAACCCCTATACACTTTATTTATTCCAATCATCAAAGGTATGATCCTCTTCCTCAGGCTCTTTTTCTTGGCTCGCTCCTGGCAAATATAATAAATTCGATTTACCATTTACCTTTTGCGTTTCATTGTAAACTTCGCCTGTGCTGTAATTCACCACATACGTTGCCTTCGCATGACCAATCCCCATTTTACTCAACTCTTCTTTCGTCAATCGATAATAAAAATCTTCTTGATACACCGGTTCATAGTGACTTTTCATTTCATAAAAGGCTTCTGTCTGCGCTGTTTTCGTAACCGTATTTTCATCTGGCAACTGGATATTCGAAAAGTCTGTAATCCTCTCACCTAGCCAAAAAGCAACATTAGCGTCACTTGCATTCACTTGCGTTTTTCCAACTGCTACCGCTTTTCCATATTGTTCCGTCACAGCCTGCCTAACAATTCCTAACTCTGTTTCCAATTGATTATCTGTCACAAAATCGAGATTTCCAATACCAGCTGTCACTCCCACACCTGCTAAAATTAGCAATAGCAGAATGGTTACCACCAATAGAATCAAGGTAACACCTTTTTCGTTTTTTATCATTTGCTCTTTACTCCCATTCAAAAATATATATTTTATCCTATCATTTTTTGAAGGTTTTTACAAGACTTTTTTTCAAATTCTCTCATTTAATTTTTTTAATTTTCTTTCATCACAGCGTCCATTACCTCTGCCAAATACTTCATGCTTCCTGTGCACTGTTCTAGCGTATTTCCCGTCGCTCCCACTTCAATAATGGCAGCACCTTTTGTCACATGTTGATTGTATCTCGAATTTCTCAAAATAATCGGCTTAAACAAGCCTGGATACATTTCATTTGCTTTTTGCTGGACTTTAACCGCCAATTTCAAATTTGCATTCCAATTTGGATGGTCCAATCCTCCGCCATCCGTCCCAATTACAAACATCAATTGCGCTACTTGCTCCTCACCAATTTGCACGCAAGGTGCATAATTACTATTACTTCCCAACGCATCACGATGCACATCAAACACGCAATCCACTGATTGATAGGTATTCAACAAATTTTTCACAGTCGATAACGACCTTGTATACGAACCCGTGTAAGCTGGATAATCGTGATACGTCGTATCATGAATCGCCGTGTAACCTTTGCCTGCCAAACAATTCGCAAGTTCCGTTCCAACTCTTGCAACCGAATGATTCAAATCTGTTGTTCTAAAATTTCCGGTTGACAAATAACGTTCATTTTCTGTTTGCGTGTAGCTTTCACAAGTATGCGTATGGTAAATCAAAATATCCTTTTTATCCTGATAACTCACATCTGGTGTCACCATCGCCTCTGTCAAAGCATATTTCGACTCATTCTTAATTTGCACGGTTTGGTAGGTATCTGTGAAAATATCTTTTTTATTATTTGCTTGAATCACAGTCGTTGTTACAGGAGCATTTGTCTGCGTGCTATTTTCATTACTTTGCGGAATTTGATTTTCTTGTGTTTCTGGCACTTGCACAGCTGGCTCGTCTTTTATCTCTTGATTTTCCTCGACGCGATTTTCGCCATTTTCAAACTCCAGCACTTCCTCCTGATTTTCTTTCTCCATAATTTCCTCTTCTGCTCCTGAAAATACTGCCAATTCCGCCACCAATATTTTTTTCAAATCGTTTCTTTTTTCCTTTTGTTCCTTCTCAAAACACGCCGAAATTCTCACATTATCCTTCATCATTTCCAAACTATTTTTGAGGCTTACACTTCCCAAATCAAAATTCTTTGCCCCTTGATAAGTCAACTTGGAAAACTTCACAACCATCGCCAAAACAAGCACTATCACAATCACTCTCATAAGACTTTTCAACAACGTTTTCAAATTAATCACTGCTAATCTAACCATAAAAAATAACTCCCTTAAATTATATGGAAAGGAGTTATTTTTATGACATTTTTAAAATAAAAATTTCTTTAACACTTTCGCAACCCCCTCATCATCATTGGAAGTTGTAATAAAATCCGCTGCTTGTTTTACATTTTCTGTTGCATTTTCCATGGCAACACTAAGTCCCGCTTTTTCAAGCATCGAAATATCATTGATTTTGTCGCCAATCGCGACGGTTTCTTTCAAATTAATCTTCAAATGCTCGCACAAATTCGACATCGCATTTCCCTTCGAAACATTGGGATTCGTAATATGAATCGCTTGCATCACTTTTCCATTTACCTCCCAAATGAACTGGTTCACGACCTTAATCGAAGTCTGCTGTTTCACATAATCTTTTACTTTCTCAATCTTCTGCCTATCTTCACAACACATTCCAATCTGAATGACTGGATGCTGCGCCAAAAATTCACCAATTTCGTTCAACTCAATTTCGTAATATTCCAAATAGGCAGGATCATTCACTGCTCTGGAAGGTCCGAAATCAAACTTTATGACAACATTTTCCCTCTGTGCCACATCATACAACTTTTTGCAAAGTTCTGGCTCAATCACAGACTGATAAAGAAACGTTTTTTGCTTGCAATCATAAATATCAGCACCATTACTATTGATGATATAGCGACTCGAAAGTTCTTGAAACGTTTGGCTTGCTGCACGCGACCTACCAGAAATCAGAAAAATTCCAACGCCCTGCGCCTTCGCTTTTTCAATTGCTTGCTTCGTTTCCTCTGACACTTTTCCTTGGCTATTTAACAAAGTTTTGTCAATATCAATAAAAACCGCTTTATACATGTTTCCTCCAAAGTCACTCAGGTTCCCTGATTTTTTTCTTCTATCTCAATTTGACCATCAATTTGTTGTTCTTCTAATTCTTCATTATCCCCCAACAAACGTTGCTTAAAAAATTCCTTATATCCCATGGCAATAATCACAATAATAATCAACGCAAACGACAACGCCTTCCAAATGCCACTTTCCATCAAAATAATAGCAAACATCCCAAACGTCGCGCTCAAGCCATATAAAATCAAAACTGCCTGCTTTTGCGTAAATCCTTTTTGCAACATTTTATGATGCAAATGTCCTGCATCTGGCTCAATAATTGCTTTGAGCGATTTTCCATGAATTAACCTTCTAAAAATCGCAAAAACCGTGTCAAACAAAGGCAATGCAAGCACAATCAAAGGTGCCACAATCACAATCGCAGTATACGTTTTCGCAATTCCCAAAATGGAAATAATCGACAAACAATACCCCAAAAAATTGGAACCCGTATCACCAATAAACGTTTTCGCTGGATTGAAATTATAGGGCAAAAAACCAACTAACGAACCACACAATGCTGTAATTAAAATAATCGAAATAATGGGCGAACCATTTAATGAAAAAATCATCAAAAGTGACACGCACGAAATAATAGAAATTCCAGTTGATAGTCCATCTAATCCATCAATCAAATTCAGTGCATTCGTAATGCCAATAATCCAGGCAACTGTCAAAAGCTGGTAAAAAAACTCACTTTCACTATCAATTTTAATGAACGGAATATCAATGGAATCAATGATAATGCCGGACTTTACCACAACAATAGCCGCAATTATTTGCGCCAGCAATTTTACAATAGCTTTAGTTCCTTTTACATCATCATAAAAACACACAACACCTATAATCAAGCCACCAATCGCAAAACCCAGCAGTTTTGTATGGTAATGTTCTTGCGACAAATCGATATTTCCCTCAATTGTCATGACAATCAATAAATATACAATCGATATAATAAATCCGCAAATTACCGCTAAACCGCCAAGCCTTGGCATTGTAATTTTGTTAACACGTCTTTCATCTTCCGGATAATCCACTGCTCCTAACCTTTTCGCCAAACGAATCGTTTGTGGCGTCATCATAAAAGATGTCATAAATGCTATCATAAAAGCGATTGCTATATCTCCCCACATGGCAACAACCTTCCTCAATCTATTTCATATTTTTCTTCTCAATCTCCTCAATCATTTGTAATCTTTCTGTATGTCTACCTCCCATAAACTCCGCTGCTAGCCAAGCTCTTAAAATAACCACTGCTTGAGATATATTAATAAATCTTCCTGGCAAAGCAATAATATTCGCATCATTATGAGCTTTCAAGAGTTTTGCAACTTCTTCATTCCAACAAGAAGCACATCGAATTCCTTTGAATTTATTCGCAAAAATGCTCATTCCAAAACCTGTACCACAAACTAAAATTCCTTTTTCATATTCTTTACTTTGTACCGCTTTTGCAACTTGTTCTGCATATATTGGATAATCTGTTCTCTCCTCTGAATACGTACCAAAATCCTTATATTCAATTTCTTGTTCTTCCAAATATTTCTTAATTTCCTCTTTTAATTTGTATCCTCCATGATCTGCACCAATTGCTATCATCTTTATCCTCCTCAAAAATTCCAATTTTTCTCTTTTCTTATTATATATCACAGAATCATTTACAAAATATTGTGCTTTTGTGAATTTTGTGTGAATTTTCCGCCTCCCACAACAATATCATCTTGATAGAAAACGGCGGATTGTCCTGGTGTAATCGCTCTTTGTGGCTCATCAAATGTGACTTTTATATTTTTTCCCTCTTGCACAATTTTCGCTTTCGCAGATTTCGCAGAATATCTTGTTTTCACTTCCATTTCCATCGGCTCCAAAATCTCATCCACTAATAACAAATTGACTTCTTCCACCATCATTTCTTTGGTGTACAATTCTGACTCTTCCCCCACAATCACTTCATTTTTTTCACGATTAAAACCAAGCACAAAAAGTGGCACCTTATGCGCAATTCCCAAGCCTTTTCGTTGTCCAATTGTATAATAATACAACCCCTGATGCTTGCCTAAAATCTCACCATTTTGATTCACAATATTTCCTACTTTTGGCTTCAATTTTGAATGCGTCTCCAAAAACTTTTTATAATTACCATCTGGAATAAAGCAAATATCTTCACTATCTGGCTTGTTCGCAACTTTTAATTCATTTTTGATTGCAATCTCGCGAATTTCCTCTTTCGTCTGAAAATCCGCCAATGGGAACAAAATATGCTCCACCAACTCCTTTGGCATATTCCACAAAACGTAACTTTGGTCCTTTTTCATATTCCCTGACTTTCTCAAAACCCACTTCTGATATTGCTCACAATACTCTGTTTTCGCATAATGTCCAGTCGCAATAAAATCGCAACCTAATTCTTTCGCCTTTTCCCACATCAAACCAAACTTCATATATTTATTGCATTCAATGCACGGATTTGGCGTTTTGCAATTTGCGTAACAATCCATAAAATCATCAATCACATAGCTTCGAAATTCCTTTTTGCAATCATAAATAAAATGCGGAATTCCGATTTGGTTACATACATTTTTTGCATCTAAATACGTATTGGTGTTACAACAACTACTTCCCGCAAAAAGCTCCAATGTCATCCCAATTACTTCATATCCTTGTTCTTTCAAAAGAAGCGCCGAAACTGAACTATCCACGCCTCCACTCATTCCGAATCAATACTTTTTTATTTTTCATTTTTTATTCCTAACTCTTGACATCTTTATAAAAAATATTGTATAATAAAAGTAAGAAATGACAATCCAAATGCGGTTGCCGAAATGTGTAATAGCACACATCGCTAGCAAAAACGAGATGTGTGCTGTTGTTTTATTCCTTGTTCATAAAATGTATCAATATTACTGCTATCAAGGTTACGTTTATAGTTAGGGAGAACCCTAA
Source organism: uncultured Clostridia bacterium (assembly GCA_947649935.1). Lineage (GTDB taxonomy): Bacteria > Bacillota > Clostridia > TANB77 > CAG-508 > Scatovivens. The sequence goes on along the minus strand of CANSTR010000002.1, from coordinate 52,925 downwards.
TATGTAAAATATGATTAGCAAAAATTCCATAAACACCACCTCCATTCTTCAATAGCAAAAGCTATGTATTTGGGTGGCAACCACATCTGTTTATTGTCATTCTTAATTAACTATTTTACAATGTTTTTCAACATTTGTCTACTACTTTTTTGATTTCTGTTCGTCATTTTTCGACATTATTTGCATTTTTATTTAAAACATCTTCCATCGTATGCCATGCTAAAAGTGCGCATTTTACTCGTGCAGGCATATTGCAAACATTGCGAAAAGCAATGGCATCTTCCAATTTTTTTAGCTTTTCTTCGTCTGTTTCTTCCCTTTTAATCATTTCGATAAACGTTTGAATGACCTCTTTCGCCTCTTCCACTGTTTTACCTTTTAACGTGTCAATCATAATTGACGTAGAAGCCTGCGAAATGGCACAACCATGCCCCAAAAACGCCATATCTTCAATCACATTTCCATTCAATTTTAACTCTAATGTAATCTCATCTCCACAATTGGGATTATGCCCCATTTCCTCAAAATCAGCATTTTGCAACTTTTTCTTATTGTAAGAATTCATGCTGTGCTCCATAATTAAATCATTGTATAATTCATCTAGATTATCCATACTCTCTCCTTAATTTATTTTATGTAATACTATTCTCACAATGTAACTCCCATTTCTTTTGCTATTTGCTCAGTCAAAAGTTGTTTATCTAATATTAATTTTTCAATATCATCAATATTAATACTTATCAAATCATTTTCATAACATTGAATTATAATCTTTATGATAAGCCCTTGTTCATTTTGGATTTTCTTAAGCAAAATTCCTTTAATTAACATTGCATTTTTTAAGGTCAATTCAACAGGTTTCTTATCCAACATTGCAATATGATTCATCACATTCTTCTTTTGAGAATTTATTCCATATTGCGTCACCGGTAAGAACTGACTTGGGACTGAATAAACAGTAATCAACTTCTTCGAATTCTTGGCCAATATATAGATATTATTTTTATAAACTCTAACTTTAGCTCCTCTTCTTGATTTGTTTAAAAGATATTGGTAAAATTCTCCTATAAAATCTTCTTTTGTTCTTCCATTTTTTCTAACTAAAGTTAACAAACTATTTTTATTACTATAATCATTTACTCTCTCTTTAATACGTTTATTGCCATGTCTTGTCATTTTTTTCAAATTATATATCTTCCTTTATTATTTTTTTATATACTTCTCAAACATCTCATACGCCTTCTTCAAAGCGCTAACTAATCGATCCACATCCTCTTTCGTATTATAAAAATAAAAGCTAGCTCGACATGTCGAATCAATTTCCAAAAATCGCATCAAAGGTTGCGCGCAATGATTTCCGTGAGCGTACATACACACCTTGATTATCCAAAATGCTTGCCACATCATGTGGATGAACGCCCTTTATATTAAACGAAATCACGCTCGAATGATTGTCCTCATGTGGTGTCAAATACAGCGTCAAAAAATCCAGTTTTGCCAATTCTTTTCTGGCATACGAAACAATTTCTTTTTCGATTTCCTGTATCTTATTATAACCGATTTCTTCAATATAGTCAATGGCAGCTCCCAAACCAATCACGCCTTCCACATTTTGGGTTCCTGCCTCAAATTTATTGGGCAATGGAGCAAATGTAGTATCCTGCTCATACACATATTCAATCATGTCACCACCCATCAAAAATGGACTCATCTGATTTAACAATTCGCGTTTCCCATACAAAACGCCAATACCAAGCGGAGCTAACATTTTATGCCCAGAGAATACCAAAAAATCTGCGTCCAAATCTTGTACATCAATTTTCATGTGTGGAATGCTTTGCGAAGCGTCCACAATCACAATCGCGCCTTTTTTATGCGCTTGTTTCACGATTTTTTTGACGTTATTGATGGTTCCCAAAACATTGGAAACATGCGTAATTCCAACAATTTTCGTCTTGTGCGTAATCTTGGTTTCAATTTCTTCGTCCGAAATCTCAAAATCGCCATTGATATACATGTAATTTAATTTTGCACCTGTCACTTTCGAAACTTTTTGCCAAGGCACCAAATTCGAATGATGCTCCATAATCGAAAGCACGATTTCGTCGCCCTGTTTCAAATTTTCCATGCCATACGAATAGGCAAGCAAATTCAAACTTTCTGTCGCATTTTTCGAAAAAATAATTTCCTGCGCGTGCTTCGCGTTAATAAAATTCGCAATTTTCTGCCTCGTATTTTCATAAACTTCGGTTGCTTCCATACTTAAAGAATACGCACCTCTGTGCGGATTTGCATTGTATTTTCCATAAAATTCTTGGGTTGCATTTATCACTTGAATTGGTTTTTGCGTCGTCGCCCCGTTATCCAAATACACCATTTCTCGATTTTGCAAAATCGGAAAATCCCTTTTAAACTCGTCCATTTTTCCTCCTTTTTTGAACTATTAAGGATTCTTTAATAGTTCGATTTCGTACTGTTAAACCTCATTTACTGTTTTACTTTATACCATAGTTGCACAATTCCTTCTTGCTCCTTTTTCACATCATACAACATCAATTCTTTTTCAAAATAATCCCCTTCAAATAAATTAATTCCTTTGTTTAAAACATAAGGATTATAATTGATAATAATATCTTCCACCATATCGTTTTTCAAAAACAAAGTATTGATATGCGCTCCGCCAGAAACGAAAATTTTACCAAAGTTTTTTTCTGCGCAAATTTTTTTGAAATTTTCTAAAGAATTGCAATAAATAACATTCGGATAAGCAGACTTCACTTCTTCTTTTGAAAAAACAATTACCGTGATATCTTTTAAATCATCAATATAATCATCTCCCCAAGAAATAACATTTTTAAAAGTAGTATTCCCCCAAACTAAACAATCATATTCTTTTAGAAACTCCAACATAATGTGATAATTTCGATTTGACATGAAATCTTCATTTCCATTTTCTGTCGCAATCAATCCATTAATGGAACAAGCCATTTCAACTGTAATCTTCATTTTTTACTCCTTTTTTACACTCCAAATGCAATTCTGACCATCCATATTCCCACAATCATTCCACATAAGAAAAAGATAAATTCCTTTTGATGAAATATACTTTTTTCTTTTGCAATCATTTTTTGCACAATATGATTTCTCAAAACCTGCATCGCCCACATACGAAAACCGACTTGCTCTTTTGGAGTTAATACGATATCCAACCGCAATAATAGCATCTAAATTATACAATAAAACTTCTCTTTTTACCTCTCTTGTACCTTCATTTTGAACCTTTAAGGATTCCTTAATCGTTCGTTTTTCATCTAATTCATTTGCCTCATAAATATTTTTAATATGAATATTAATATTCGCAACACTCGTATCAAACAATTCAGCCATTGATTTCTGCGTCAGCCAAATATCCTCATCTTTTAATACAGCATCTACTTTAATTTCTCCATCTTCTGTTTTATACAATACTTTCTCTTGGCTTTTTTCCATAAAATTTCTCCTTCAATTACTACTTTCGAACTATTAAGGAATCCTTAATAGTTCATTTTTCTCTCTTTTTACATAACTAACTTGTGTTGTTCTGACGACCATGCTGGTGTACATGCCATCGAAATAACACCATATTCACCATCCAGAAAATATTTCTCCTTTGGCTGTATCAACATGGAATCACCAGCTAGCAATTCGATTTTTTCGTTTGCAAAATGCAAATTCCCCCCCCTTGAATGACATAAATCAATTCTTTGCTAATCAAATTCATCGCATATCCAGTTTCTGGATACCTGCCTGTAATCGTCGCAATTCCCAAATCAATGTCGCTATCACCAAAACAATATTCCAATGTTTTACAAGTTTCTGCATTCTTGCCTTTTATAGCATCTTTATTTTTGATTACTTTCATATTTTTCCTCCAAAAACTTATCCTACTCGTTATTTCTTAATCTATTTTATTTACTGTATCACAAAACCTCAAAAAATACAATTGCTTTATAGAAATCTTTTATTTTTTAAAATTACTATTGTAATTTTAAAAAAACTATGTTATAATCACTTCATCTTAAAGTTTTTAAATCAAAAAACTTTTATCCAAATCAAAATTTAAACTTTCGTATTTTTCACTGCCCCGGAAAGGAGGATAGTTGGAAAGGGGCAGAAATCGTACGAAAGGAGAGAAGATTTTGAAAGAACACCGCAACATAAAGAAAAAATAGACAAAAATAAAAATGTCGATATTCACAGTATCGGCATTTTTTATGAAAAAATCGCAACATAAATTTTTTCTTCATGTGAATTAAGTTATTCCTATTCATATACTTAATTTACATTTTTAGTATATCCAATTTTTCTAATTTTGTCAATACTTTAAAATATATTTTGTAAACTTTTCTTTTTAGCCGTTTGATTGAGTGAATAATTTCCTTTTCTTGTTAAATTTCTTTGATAAAATCCGCTTTTCGTCTTCTGTCAAAGAACTATATTCTTTTTCACTAATTTCTTGCCTTCTCGTTTGAATTGCAAAATACGTTTGCGCAAACGCAATTACCTTTTTCCTTGAATCTCCATTTTGAGCAATCAAATAACAAGCATAACGCGTTAATTTGTAATCTTCAATAAATTCTTACCAGAAATAATTGGCTTACTGATGTCAGTAAAGCAATCTTTCCTTAAAAATTCGCTATTTTCACATGTTGTTATTGCTTTAATACTACAATTATAAATTAAACACAATAATTTTTTCTTTTTTTGAACTATTAAGGATTCCTTAATAGTTCGATTTTAGTCTAATTTCTCATTTATTTTTTGTAAAATGAATTCTTTCATTCCCTCATTTTTAATTTTTTCCAAAACTTTATTAAACTTCGCTCGAACCATTAATTTCATCGCTTCTTTTTGTTCAAAACCTCGGCTCATCATATAAAACAATTCTTTTTCGCCAATTTTCCCAGCTGAACTACTATGATTTCCCTCAACATCTTCCTCAGAGCACAACAGCATTGGCAAAGCAATGGATTTCGCTGTATCAGACAACAACATACATGCCTCATTTTCATTTCCTTTCGCCTTTTTACAGCCTTTCTTAAAATCAATTGTCCCTTTAAAATGTTTCTTCGCAACATCTTTCAAAGCGCCTTGAATTTCCATATCTATCTTTGACTTTTCACCACGCAATTCCGCAATATAATTGAAATCAAACAATTGATTTTCCTTGCCCAAATAAATTGTATCAATTGCATTTTCTGAAAAATTGCCACACAAATTGGAATACAGATTGGTAATGCTATTTTTTCCACCAAAATCAACCACACAAATTTGAAGTTTCGCATTTTCCTCTAATGTATTTTCAATAGCCAAAAAGTGGTGTGAATTGATGTTCATCAAGTTTAGCAAAATCACATTAATATTGGCATTTCTTTTCGTATGAATTCTCAAAATTCCGTTATAAAAATGAGCAAAATCATTTTGCGATTGATAGGTTAAAACAATGGTTGCTTGCGCATTTTCGTTTGCTATCACTTCAATATTGTCAACCAAATTCAAATTTTTCTCATCAAAACCAAAATCAATTTTTAGCTCTTTTTCTTCCTCACCCGTAATGTTAACATGCATTTTTTGATTTGCCTTTTGCACAACTTGATTCGTTAAAATTTCATGCAAACCAAATTTTAAATTGATGTCACTACAATTTTCATCTATTTTGATTTGTGTGCTTTGTCCCGTTTTCTCAACATTCGCAAAACTTCCAATACTTTCTGGAATCTGAACATCTTCCAATTTGATATTGTTTATCTTAAAATTTCGTGACGTTCTCACAGGCGTTTCATTTAATTTTATTTTTTCCATTTACCCAATTGCTCCTTCTAATTCCAAATTAATCAAATTATTCATTTCCACCGCATATTCGACAGGCAATTCTTTCGAAATAGGATACGCAAACCCTCTTACAATCAAGCCCAAGGCGTCCTCTTCTGATAAACCACGACTCATCAAATAGAAAATCGTTTTGTCACTGATTTTTCCAATTTTGGCTTCATGCGAAAATTCCACTTCGTCTGTTTGAATGTCATTCGTTGGTATGGTATCGGAAATTGAAATGTCGTCCAACATTAGGGATTCGCAAGATACAGACGATTTCGAATTTCTCGCATTTTCGCCAATACGAACCAAAGAACGATACGTGCATTTTCCGCCATTTTTTGAAATGGACTTGGCATTTACCACGCTTGACGTCTTTTCAGCATTGTGGATTACCTTAAATCCATTGTCCAAATTTTGTCCTTTTCCGGCGAACGAAATTCCCGTAAATTCCGTTTTCGCGCCTTCTCCATTCAAAATGCTCATGGGATACAACATCGAAATTTTCGAACCAAACGAGCCTGATACCCAATCCATTTTTGCATTTTTGCCAACGATTGCTTTTTTGGTATTCAAATTCAACATATTTTTCGACCAATTTTCAATCGTGGAATAACGCAAATAAGCGTTGTCCTTGACATATAATTCCACACAACCTGCATGCAAGTTGACTTTGTTGTATTTCGGCGCAGAGCATCCTTCGATAAAATGAAGACTTGCGCCCTCGTCCACAATAATCAACGTGTGCTCGAATTGCCCAGATTCTGGTGAATTCAAGCGAAAATAAGATTGCAACGGAATGTCAACTTTGACGCCTTTTGGCACATAGACAAACGACCCGCCAGACCACACGGCTCCATGCAATGCAACAAATTTGTGGTCATAAACTGGCACGCATTTCATAAAATGATTTTTGACCAAATCCGGATATTCCTGAATGGCAGTTTCCATGTCCGTATACACCACTCCTTGCTGGATTAATTCCTCTTTCATGCTGTGATACACAACTTCGGAGTCGTATTGCGCGCCAACGCCTGCAAGCGAGGTTTTCTCAGCTTCTGGAATGCCCAATTTATCAAATGTATTTTTGATATCTTCTGGGACATCTTCCCATGAATTGTTCAGCTTGGATTTTGGACGCACATAAGTCGCAATTTCGCTCATATCCAATTCCGACAAATCTGGTCCCCAAGTTGGAAGTTCCAATTCATGGTAAACTTCCAGCGCCTTCAAACGAAACGCGCGCATCCAATCCGGGTCATTTTTCTGCCCCGAAATTTCTTCAATAATTGACTTCGTCAAACCTTTTTTAATTTTAAAATCATATTCATCTTTATTTTTGATATCATAAATATTTCGATTAATTTCTTTTATTTCAATTTTACTCATACGTTATCCTTTCTTTTTGTGATAATCGAACTATTAAGGAATCCTTAATAGTTCACTTAGTCGATATTTTTACCTTTTCCAATTTGACTTTTTATGTTAAATATGTTACACTTTCTATGTTGTTATTAACTTTGCATAGAAAGGAGGAATCATATGAAAAAGAAAAAAAGAAATTTTCTCATTTTGATTCCTAGTATTGTTTTAACAATAGTACTATTCATCTGGGATATTACAGGACATTCTGTAAATTGGGAAAGTGTCCCATCTGTATGGATACTTGCTGTGGTATTATTCTTTTATTGCTAAATAATGCCCTATTGTTAAAAAAATACTGTGTTGCTTGGCTCTTGTCAAGCAACATTTTTATTTATATTTTTCATAAAAACATGCACAAAATCAACTTTCAAACTGTGCAAAATTTTTGTATTATGCATGATAATCAAAACGCTATTTTCTTCATTTTTGAACATCTCAAATCATATCGATTTTGATTAATTTCATCTAATTTTACTTTTCTCATGATTTTTCCTTTCTTATAGTCTAAATAACGCTCCCAACCTCTTGACTTTTATGTAAATTTGTAGTACAATATATTTATTATATTATGGAAAGGGGGAAAATCACCATGGCACTATTTATTTTATGTTGCATTCTTTTTGTATTTGCAGCATATATTGTGGAAGCCAGTCTAGCGATTGGACTTTTCGCTGGCATACTGGTGTATTTTCTGTTACCGTGTAAAAAAAAGCATTAAGCTTATCACCATTTATTGATTAAGCTTATTGAAGTGAGAACTCTCTCTTCAGTAAGCTTTTTATTTATATTCATTATACCCATTTTCCTCAATTTCCTTCGCCAATTCCTGTGTTCCTGTTTTGACAATTTTTCCATTCACTAAAACATGTACAAAATCAACTTTCAAACTGTGCAAAATTTTTGTATTATGCGTAATAATCAAAACCGCATTATTCTCATTTTTGAACATCTCAATTCCCTTGGAAACGGTTTTGATAGCGTCAACATCAAGCCCAGAATCCGTTTCATCCAAAATCGCCAACTTTGGATTTAACACAAGCATTTGCAAAATCTCATTCTTCTTTTTTTCTCCACCAGAAAACCCAACATTCAAACTTCTTTCCATATTTTTCGGATTCATATTCAACGCTTCCATATCTTTTTTCAATTCTTCTTTAAATTCAAAAATCTTCACTGGCTTTCCCGTAATTTGATTTTTCGCATACTTCAAAAAATTCGTCACCAAAACGCCTGGAATTTCTTCTGGCAATTGAAATGACATAAAAATTCCCTTTCGCGCAATTTCGTCTGTTTTTAAAGCATTGATATTTTCCCCCTCAAATTCAATGCTCCCTGCTGTTTTGGTGTACATTGGATTGTTCAAAATAGCATTTGCCGTCGTGGTTTTGCCAGAACCATTTGGTCCCATAATGACATGAATTTCGCCTTTTTTTATTTCTAAATTAATTCCTTTTAAAATTTCTTTTTCTTCTGCATTGACATGCAAATCTTTGATTTCTAATAATGGATTGTTCATGATTTTTTCCTTTCTGTTTTATTGTAGTTTTTGGGCACGGTGCCCTGTGCCCCTACATTATTTGTTGGTTCGTCGAACGCAATTTCTGCATTTTTCTTTGTTTACATCATAATCGCAATTCAAATCGTTCAAATCTAACACCTGATGCACATATTTGGCTAACTGATTGATGGTGTTGTCCGTAATGGCGGATTTGATTTTTTCAGCTTCCTGCTCGGCTTCCTCTTCTTCGAGATTTAACACATCTTTTAGAAACAGAAAAACAATATCGTAAACTTCTAACGTTTTCTTCGCTAAATCTTCACCAGATTTTGTGAGTTCTATCGTTCCGTAAGTTTCATAATGAATGAGTTCATTGTCTTTTAAATGATGGAGCGCTTTGTTGACACTTGCTTTGGTGCAATTCATTTTGTTGGCAACATCTGTGACACGCACTCGCCCATTTTGCTTTTCTAGCACATACATGGTTTTCAAATATTCCTCTAATGACTTGGAAATCATAGCTTTCTCCTTAAAGTTATCTTCGGTTAACATTATATCTTATCCCGATTTGTTTGTCAAGGTTAACAATTGAATTTTTCCCTATTTTTTGTATTTTTGAAAATTTTATGCACAAAAATGAACTATTAAGGAATCCTTAATAGTTCATTATTTTTTCCTTAAATTTGGTAAAAGGGTCGATGTGGGCATCGACCCCTACACCTGGCTGATGAATGTATAGATGATTGTGTGAACATATTGTAGAACTGCTAATACGGCAATAAATGTTGCCAATCGGCTTCTCGTTTTTATTTGCGATTTGTCTGTTTCTTTCATGAATTCTTGCCAGATTAGTACACTAATGATAATTAAAGCAAATTCAAAAAATAGAAAGGTTCTGTCTGTTGAAGCAAATACCGTTGGCGAAAAACCTAGCGCCATTCTGGACATCACGCCTAATAGGAAAATAACGATTGCTACATTGCTTTTTAAATTTTTGAAAATCAGCAAAATGTTCAGTAGCATGCTTCCCAGTATCACAAATGCTAACACGAGCGGAAGAAAATTGATAAAGTTCAAATAATTTCCCGCTGTTAACATCGTGTCTTCCTTCATGAGAATTTCGCAAAATATGCCAAAATATGGATACATTTTGCACACGACATCTTTTAAAACGCCAAACGCCAAACATGCTACAAATGGCACCAAACTAATGGCTCGATACAAATTGTTTTTGTATTGTTTAAAAATGTAAACTGTTGTAACAAGCGAAAATACGAGAAATACAACATTGGTATTAAGCAACAATTGGTTGACTGTTGCTGTTAAACCAAGCGAAATTTTGTCTAGCATGCTAAAGGATGCGAAGTCCACGTAATAGGTAGAAATTTCGTCACTTTTTCTGGCGTAATTTCCCGGACAAGTCGCAATAAATGCCAAACTTAGCAGGATAAAAATGCATTGTATGATTAAAAACGGATGCACTTTTTTATGTTTTAGGATGTATAAAAATGTAAAAACAAAATAGGCTCCCAACGCGATAGCACAAGACTGCTCTTGGTTGCAAGCAAAAATTAAAGCAAGCGAATAAAGCGGATATTGGTATTTCGCGATTTTCTCTTCATTGCAAATTTTCTTAATGGAAATCGCACTAAATAGTAACATCGCAAGTGGCCATGTATAATTCATGGAACCTGCGCCCCAATCGCAAGATGCGATTTTGTTGAGTGGATACAGCAAAATAAAGCAAATCGTCATCCACACTAAACTTTTGTCGTCGTTTTTGACAAAAAGTTTTAAGATGGAATATCCTAAAATTGTCATCATGAGTGTGTTCAAGATGACCCAAACAAAGCGTGATTTTAGTAAAATGACGCCTATTAATGTTTCGATTAAAATTCTCGATGTCCATGTTTGGTAGCGCATTTTTACGAAGTTTAGCACCGACATTTCTTTTACTTGATTGATAAAAAATTCGGAATCGTATTTGTCTGGCGTAATCCAAATGCTGATGCAAAATTCCAAAATAAAGAGAATGAGCACAGCGATTCTGGTGTTGCTTTTGAAAAAATTTTTTATTTTCGTCATTTTTGTTTTTCCCCTTTTCTTTTTATAAATCTATTTTTTGGCTTGTGTCGACAAGCAAATTTTCTCCGTCGTTTTGGTATAAAATGTACAACTCATACGTTCCCTTTGGCATACCAAAGAAAAACGGCTGGGCTTTCAAACCGCAATTTAAGCAGTCCAAACCATCTACAAAATGCAATTCTTCGATGATTTGCTTACTTGTTTTGAAACGATACATTTTTTCTGTTTCCTCATTTTTCAAAATAAAACTACTGTTGAAAGTTTTGACAGCTTGTCCCTGCTTGTATGCCCAACCGGAAATTTCCAATCGATGCTGTCCTTTGTACAAACTCATAATGCCGTTTTTTACGGTATTTTGCGTATCTAGCGCTATGTTTTCAGGCAGGTGGTAACGATGTGGCATGGCAAACGATAAAAACGTTATCACCAAATAAATCATAATCATTCCAATGCCCAAAATCAGCATTCTTTTATAAATTTTTCCTTCTATTTCCCAATCCAACCAGTTCATTTGAATCACCCCTTTTGGAATATTTTAGCATAGATTTTTTTGTTTTTCAATATGTTTTTCTGATTACAAGTTGATTTTTCACATTTTTTCTGATATAATAAACCAAATTTAAGGAGGAAATCGTTATGAATAATGTTTTTGACGTTCTGGAAGAACGTGGATATATCGAGCAATTAACTCATCCAGAGGAGATTAAGGAACTTTTAGGAAAGGAATCTGTGCCATTTTATATTGGAATTGACCCAACGGCTGATAGTTTGCATGTTGGCCATTTTGTGTCACTGATGGTGGCATCGAATTTGCAAAAATATGGGCACAAACCTATCATTTTGGTGGGCGGTGGAACCGCTGTGATTGGTGACCCAAGCGGAAAAACAGATATCCGAAAAATGCTCACTCGTGAAGATATCAATCATAATGTCGAATGTATTAAAAAACAAATTGAGAAATTTGTTAGCTTTAAAGGCGAAAATGCTGCCATTATCGTAAATAATGCGGACTGGCTTTTAAACTTGAATTATATTGATTTTATGCGTGAAATCGGCACTTTGTTTTCCGTCAACAAAATGCTTGCTGCAGAATGCTACAAAAACCGCCTAGAAACTGGTCTTACCTTTTTTGAAATGGGCTACATGTTGATGCAATCTTACGACTTTTTGCATTTGTACAATACCTATGGTTGCAAACTTGAAATCGGCGGAAACGACCAATGGTCCAACATTATCGGCGGTGTCGATTTGATTCGTAAAATCGGAAAAGACGATTCTTTTGGTTTAACTTTCAAACTTCTTACCACAAAAGAAGGCAAAAAAATGGGCAAAACCGAAAAAGGCGCTTTGTGGCTTGATAACGAAAAAGTTTCGCCATACGAATTTTACCAATATTGGCGCAATATTGATGACGCCGATGTTGTCAATGTTGCCAAATTGCTTACGTTTATGCCAATGGACGAAATCAAAGAAATTTCTTTATTAAAAGATGAAAAAATTAATGATGCCAAAAGAAAAGTTGCTTTTGAAATTACAAAATTGATTCATGGTGAAACCGAAGCACAAAAAGCGGAAGATGCTGCTAATGCTTTGTTTGGCGGACAAGGAAATATTGCTAGTATGCCATCGACAAAATTGGAAAACATAAATCTATCGATTCTTGATGCTTTAGTACAAACACAAATTGTTTCATCAAAAGGACAAGCTAAAACTTTAATTACGCAAGGCGGAATTTCTCTAAATGATGAAAAAATAGCGGATATCAATTATAACTTATCTGACAAAGATTTTGAAAATGGTTATGCCATCTTAAAAAAAGGAAAAAAAGTTTATCATAAGCTAGAAAAGGTTGACTAATTTTCAAAAATATTGTATGATTATTTATTATATGCTTTTTAAGGAGAAAAATTATGTTATGTTCAAATTGCAATAAAAATACAGCTGTTGTGTTTATCAACAAAACAGAAAATGGTCAAACATCAACAGAAGGATTATGTTATAATTGTGCGAAAAAACGTGGAATTAATCCACTGGATGTGATTGTGAAAAATGCGAATTTATCACAGGATGAATTGGAAGATATGTCGAATCAATTTGAGGAAATTTTCCAGGATTTTTCTGGTGATTTGAATTTTGAGCCTGTTGTAGATGGCGATATGTCGGAAGAGAATAATCCATTTGGTAATATTTTTAATATGTTCAAGGGCTTTACCAATCAAGCACAAAATGCCAATGGCGCATCTAGCAATAACAACAATGGTGGGCAAAAAAAAGCTGTCAAAGTAAATAAAAAGCCAAAGAATAACAAAAAAAGATTTTTAGATACATTTGGCACAAATTTAACAGAAAAAGCTAAAAATGGCGGATTGGATGAAGTGATTGGGCGCGAACGTGAAATCCAACGTATTACCCAAATTTTAAATCGACGTTCCAAAAATAACCCATGCTTAATTGGTGAACCTGGCGTTGGTAAAACAGCAATTGCACAAGGATTAGCAATTAAAATTGCTAATCAACAAGTCCCTGCCAAATTGCTAAATAAAGAAGTTTATTTGATTGATATCACTGCTATTATTGCTGGAACGCAGTTTAGAGGTCAATTTGAAGCACGTATGAAGTCTTTAATTGATGAATGCAAAACGTACGGAAACATCATTTTAGTAATCGATGAAGTGCACAATATCATCGGCGCAGGTGACGCTGAGCATTCCATGAATGCTGCGAATATTTTAAAACCTGCCCTATCAAATGGTGATATTCAATTAATTGGAACCACGACACTCAAAGAGTATCGAAAATATATTGAAAAAGATACGGCTTTAGAAAGGCGTTTGCAACCAGTTATGGTAGAAGAGCCTACTGTTGAAGATGCCATTGGAATTTTAAAAGGAATTAAAAAATATTATGAAGAATTTCATAAAGTTTTAATTTCGGATGATGTGATTGAAAAAACAGTCAAAATGTCTGAAAAGTACATTCATGATCGATTTTTGCCAGATAAGGCAATCGATTTGATTGATGAAGCTTGTTCAAAAATCAATTTGGGAAATAAAGAATTGTACGAACTTGAAATCATCAAAAATGAATTGAAAAAATTGACGGAAGAAAAAGAAGAAGCAGTTTCTTCTGATTCCATCGAAGATTACCAAAAAGCGGCTGATTTGAAAACAAAAGAATGTACTCTAACAGACCGAATGAAAGAAATCGAAGCAAACTTGACGCCTGCTGTTTTGTCTGTGCAAGACATTGCAGAAGTCATTGAGCGTTGGACAAAAATTCCTGTTACAAAAATCACAGAAGCAGAAACACAAAAATTATTGAATTTGGAAGCAAATCTTCATCGCCGTGTGATTGGGCAAAATTCTGCTGTGGAAGCTGTTTCAAAAGCGATTCGTAGAAATCGCGCTGGACTTCAAAGCACAAAACGTCCACCCTCTTTCATCTTTGTTGGTCCAACTGGTGTTGGTAAAACTGAACTTGCGAAATCGTTGGCTTACGAGATGTTTGGCTCTGAGGATTCCATTATTCGAGTTGACATGTCAGAATATATGGAAAGTCATTCAACTTCTAAACTAATCGGTTCACCTCCTGGTTATGTCGGTTATGACGATGCAGGACAGTTAACCGAAAAGGTAAAACGTAAACCATATTCGATTATTTTACTAGACGAAATTGAAAAAGCGCATCCTGATGTATTCAACATTTTATTGCAAGTTTTAGATGATGGAAAATTGACGGATTCTCAAGGAAATAGCGTCAATTTTGAAAACACGATTATTATTATGACCTCCAATGCAGGTTCCAATTTAAACAATAATTCCATCGGTTTTGGCGCAAAATCCATTATGGATAATGACAAAATGCTACATGCATTAAAAGAAGCTTTTCGCCCTGAATTTTTGAACAGAATTGACGAAATTGTTGCTTTTAGCCCATTAACGATCGATGAATTATTGCAAATCGTGGATTTGCTTTTAGCAAAAACACAAGCCGCTTTGGATAACAAAAATATTTCGTTGGAAATTTCAACAGATGTGAAGAAATTTTTGTTAACAAAAGGCACCGATTTAAAATACGGTGCGCGACCACTTCGTCGTTCCATCCAACGATATATTGAGGATGAAATCTCAGAAATGGTCTTAAAATCTGAAGTAGTAACCGGTCAAACGATTTTAGTAGAACTCGAAAATGATGAATTGAAATTCATCGTAAACAAATAAATTGATTGAAAATAGGAGATATTTTTGAAATATCCCCTATCTTTTTATTATATCATATTTTTAAGCTTATGTCAACTTGACAAATTACCAAAAATGTGTATTACTCGTAATCTTCTAACGCTGCTCCCAATTTGCCTTCCCCATAAATTGGAATACCCACTTCCAATTTTTCGATATCCTCCTCTGGAAGATAGTCCTTGGAAATGTCTGTTGTTTTGTATTCATTCAATTCTCCCATTGTTCCGACTCGATAAACATTTACCATGCTATCATCCAACTTAATAATGAAATGTTGATTGCAATATCCATTTACCTCTTTGGTCAAAACAAGCTTGTCTTTCGAGAATTCCTCAATTTCCCAGCCAGTATAAAAATCCTGCACCTCTTCTTCTGTTAAATTCACAAGTTCTTTGGGCAATTCTACTTCCTCATAATCAAAATGACTACATTCATCGTAATATTTTTTTAACGCAAATGCTGCATTCGGAGAAACTTTTTCTTCCGAACTTGCTGTGGTGACTGTATTTTCCGTTTCACCTATGTTATGCATTTGCACTTGATTTGTCGTCACTTTTGCATCTCTTGTATCACGACTTAAGTTTAATAGGCTAACAATACCACCAATCATTCCCGCAACCGACAAAATTAAAATAACAATATAAATATATTCTTTTCTCATAATACTCACCTTGGTTAGTATTATGGGCGAAATTTGGTAAATTATACATTTTTTACAACAATAAAAAATATGCTGAACTATGTAGGGGCGAGCATTGCTCGTCCGTGTATTTATTATCATAAAAATAAATACATATTTTATTTAATTATCTAAATTCTAACGAACATTCTTTATATAAATTATTGTTATTTATTATAACGGACGTGCAATGCACGCCCCTACTGTCTATATGTATCATTCTCCCAATTATCTGGATTACTCTTTATGTATTCTTTTATTGTCCAATATTCCTTCTCATTTCGAATAATATGTTCATAAAATAATTTTTGCCAAATGGAATATCTTATTATCTTCGTAACTTTTCCTTTAAACTGCTGTATTATTTTTGATATTGTATTCATTTGTTTTTGATTTATAATTAAAATTATATGTATATGATTCGGCATAATAATATATTCATCTAATGTTATATTGGGATAAATATCTTCTATCTTTTTTAGACACTTTTCTACAATTTTACCTTGTTCAGACAACACGGACGAGCAATGCACGCCCCTACAGTTTCTTTCAATTTTAGATAATATGCATTCCCTATCTTTTGTACATATTGTTATGAAATAATATCCATTTTGTGAATAATCATATTGCTTTAATCTTATATTTTTCCTAGTTATTAATTCTTTCAAATATTTTCCTCTTTTCGATTGACATATTTTTATGACACGGACGTGCAATGCACGCCCCTACATTTGAAAATACTGACTTATATTTTCTAACCCCTCGAATTCGCACTGCCTAAAAATATCATACGCCACAATTGCAACAGAATTGGCTAAATTTAAAGAACGCAAATGTGGTCGCATTGGAATTCGAATCGTTTTCTCAATATATTTTTGCAAAATATCTTCTGGCAAACCTCTGGTTTCTTTTCCAAACAAAATAAAAATTTCATCCATTTGGGAATAATCGAAATCGCAATAAACTTGCTTTCCCTTTGTCGTCACAAAAAACATGTGATTTTCTTCTGGTTTGTATTTCGTCAAAAATTCCTCAAAATTCAAATGTTCTTCGATTTCCAATTTATCCCAATAATCGAGCCCAGCTCGTTTTACCTGTTTTTCCGAAATCGAAAATCCCAGCGGATACACCAAATGCAACTTTGCCCCTAAAGCTGCACAAGTTCGCGCTATATTTCCCGTATTTTGTGGAATTTCTGGCTCCACTAACACAATATGTAACTTCATCTTTTCCTCCTTTTATGTAAGAAGGACGTAGTCTACGCCCTTACAAATCACCCAAGCGATAATAATATGATTTCACATCATCCAACAAACTTTCTACATAAACTTGATTTTTATTTTCTTCTTCAATAATCATATTTGGATAATTAATCAACATTTTTTCATTGTCAAAATGCTGATTAATCAAACCTGCCAAATCGTTGCTTTCCTTGATTTGCGCATATTTATTTTGAATTTGCGTTTTGTTGGTGATATTCAAATCTTTCTCCGTCGCAATTCTGTAATAAAATACTTTTAAAGTATAGGCCGTAAGCACCGCATCCAAGCAGAAGAACGCAACTAACAAACTCACACCAACCTTAAATCCATACTGTTTTGGTTTCAACATTTCAATAAATTGGTCCACATAAGGGTTCACATATTTGATTAAAAAAATCGCTAAAACACCCCATGAAACGGCAAAAAAAAGACATGTTCTTCCTTGAATGTTAACCCAATAATCAGAATAATCCCACCATTTGATGCCAAACATTTTCTCACAAATCAGACTCATCAAATATTCTACAATAGCGCCAAGAATGGCTCCTCCAAAAAATAATTTAAGATTGCTTTTTTCGTTTCGCAAAGCAACAATCATCACAATCGCGCCAATTCCGTAAATCGCGCAAAATGGCCCATACAAAAAACTTTTTCTACTTTCCAAAACACCTTTTGTAAAAAGTCCAAAAATCGTTTCTATCAAAAATCCTGCAATGCTATACAAAATTAAATACATAAAAATTGACCAAATGTCAAGTTTCTTTTCTGTTTTTTCCATACACAAATACTCCTTTTGCCTTATTGTTCCAATTGGGCAAAAAAATATTCATGTTTTATGGATTAAATGATCTGATTTTCCTTCAAAATATCATACACACGATTGATTGGCAACCCTAAAATAGCGGAATAGTCACCTTCTATTCTTTGAATAAACACTGAAAAAATACCTTGAATTGCATATGCTCCCGCGCAAAAATACGGTTTTTCGGAATCCACATAATCTTGGATTTCCTCTTCTGTCATTTCTTTTACGAAAACTGTATTTTGCGAAAGTTCCTTGTACGTTTTCGTTTGACCATTTTTCTCGATTATAATTGCAAGACTCGTAAAAATTTGATGTGATTTTCCTTGGATTTGTTTTAGCATGTCGATTGCCTCTTCCCTTGTTTTGGCCTTGCCAAACTGCTTGCCATCCACAATCACCAAAGTATCTGAGCCAATCACGCATCTATTTCCTGTCGTTTTATCAAAAATATCTTTGGCTTTTCCATAAGCAATTTCTTTGGATTGTTCCTCCAAGCTTAAGCCAGCGTTAACTTTTTCATCAAAATCGCTGACCATCACTGAATATGGAATTTGGGCCTGTGTCATCAAATCTTTTCTCCTTTGTGAACTTGATGCTAAGATAATTTCCAATTTTTTCCCTCCAATTCTTCTAAAGAAACATAATATTTTTTCGGTCTATTCGGATTTACGTAAACAGGAATTTTCTTGATGCCTCGATCTTCTATTTTGCGCGTTGGGTCATACCAAATATTTTCACTTTTGAATTCCATCACTTCTCCGTCTGGAATTTGCCCACAACAAAATACAACATATGGATGTTTTCCATTCACCTTTGTGGAAGTATTCATTTCGATTCTATCAAAATCGGCATAAATCTTTGTTTTGTTAACTACCAATCTCCTTTTTGGTCCCACAACCGTTACGTTTCCAAATAACATACTAAAACTAACTAATACAAAAATAATTCCAAAAAATAAACAGATTATGGTTCCCAAAATCCCCTTTATATAATTTTGTGGCGCAAAGTAAATTGATTTCATTAGCATCGCTCCGCCACCTACAATCATCGCTGCTCCAATCATAGCAACCATACTAAAAAATATACTTGTTAATAGACTTCTCTGTTTCATTTTTTTCTCCTTTGTAAATAAATTTTCTTATTTTGTCGTTATTTCTTCTAATGACAAATAATACTTTTTTGGATTTTCCAAATCAACATAAACTGGAAATTTTTTGATATCGTTTTGCTCTATTTTTTCAGTTGGATCCTCCCAAAGATTTTCACTTTTGAATTCCATATTCTCTCCATTTGGATGAATGTATTGACAAATTACCACAAACGGATTTTTTCCATTCATTTCAAACATGTCATTCACTTCTACATGGTCAAAATCAGCATAGATTTTTTCGCCATTTTCCCTTAATTTCTTTTTTGTATTTGTTTTACACACTCCATTTAGTAGTCCACCAAAACCTATGGCAACAAATATACTTCCAATTATTACAAACATAACTGAACCAAAAATATTGCCAGAACCAGTAAAATGATTTGGATCTTTTGGATTGTAATATACTGTAGTTTTTTCACCAATATGCATTCCAGAATGATAAAAATTTGATTTTCCATAATAAGTTTCCCCATTAGCATCAAACTCCACATATACAGTATGTGTAATATCTCCATCTGATTCTCTTTCTGTTTCAATATCTGTAATAACTGCTTCTGTTTTAATTGCTGTTTTCTGCAATTTAATAGCTGATTGTAATAATCTTCCTCCTAGGATTGCGAAAATTGTTCCTACAATTGCAAATATTACCAAAAGTATCATTACTGCTTTCTTTTGTTTCATTTTCTATTTCCTCCTTTGTACCTTTAATCTTTGTAAATTACTTTGATTCCTTTTACTTTAAATCCTACCTCATATCCTGGCGCTTCCTTCTGCAAGTTAACCGAAAAATTCAAAAATTTTCTATTATCATTTGGCAATTTAATCTCTATCGTTTGCTCTTTAGATTGTTCTAAAACAGCTGATTTTTGTTTCTTTGCGTCCTCACTTTCCTCTGCTGTACGATAAACATCTCCAGCATTATCTCTGACTTCAACATTAAACTTCACAATCGGCTCTTTCGTGCCTGAAGTATTGTAAGATTTTGTCTCAGCAATTGTAATTAGTATCTTTGATGCCCTTTTTCCACCTGACTGATTTCCACTTGCCTTAATATTAGTTGCAGTAAATTCATTTTTATTTTCAGAACTAGTATAATAATCAAACACCTTATATCCCTGCGACACAGACAACGCATTTGTCTTATACGTATCTTGCCTTTCTTTTGCAATTCCTATGTACGCCGCCTTTTTCTTCTCATCACCGATTCCACCTGTACCATCTACATGCTTAGAAGTCATTCTTTGATAATAATCTGTCAAAGACGTATCCAGCAAACTCTTATAATTCTGCGTATTAATACACGTATAGCAAGCCACATTTCGATGGTCATAAATATATGAATTTGACGAGTTATGATAAACTTTATCATACTTTACTTCTTTTGATTTAAAATTGATGAACTCCGTATTACTTGTCGTCCCCGTCCATATTGGACAATCAATTCGATGATACGTTCCACTCATATTATTAAATTTGTCTTTTTCCACATAATAAATTTCGCTTGGTGTCACCATTAACTCATTATTCGTGCTTGAAACAATTTGATAATTGTTATAAATATGCAAGCCACAGTCCCAACCTTGCATAAAGGAAACAATCGAAATATTGCTCAAAATTTTGTCCCATTCGTCGTCCTCCAATACTGGCATACTAAAAATATAAGAACTATTCATCGTATTTCGATACACCGAAATTGCCAAATTTAAGTTATATTTAATTGAGTTTTTGATGACTTCTAATTTATGTGTATTAAATTTAGACTTTTTATCTTCTGGGTTTTCATTCTCATCAAAAATTAAAATGTCTTTATCCTTAAATAAATAATATAAATTCTTAGCTTCTGACTCCACTCCAGAACTAAATTCATAGCCTTCTACTGAATCAATCTGATGAATGTTTTGATACCTCAACTCTCCTAAATTATTATAAACCCAATCTGAAAATATTTTGGAACTGATATAATAAGCCACTGCCTTGGAATTTTGGATTTTGTATTCTAGGTCATTGATTTGAGTTAACAGTCCCGAATCCTTACTTGTATAATATTCTTCATACATTTTATTCAAATAAACTTCTGCATCTGACATTGTCTTTATCTCAACACCATATCTGCCCTTTAATACGCTAGCTATCTCGCCAAACTTAGATTCTATTGTTTGTTCCTTTACTTTAACATTTGCGTAATTTGCCGCAGGAATGGTCGTGGCTTCTGCCTCGGTTTTTAAGCCTAGAATTTTATTTTTAGCATCATATTCGTTCCAATTCACTAAAACATTTGAATCTCCATCTATCTGCGCACTTTCTACCACCCTTCTATCAATTAAATAGCCTGTTTTCGTATAGAAAACATCATCCACTTTTCCAGCAATGTTCAAGTAGTTGTCTAAAGTATAATCAATAGTTACATCAATGTTGTTTTTAATGTATCTAGCCGAATATTGTACATAAGATTTTAGAATATAGGAATCTTTTTCCTCTTTCAATTTTGCATTTTCACGATAAATCGTATAAGGTTTACTTGCTCCCTCTTTTGATTCATACAAGATATCTCCATAAATAGCTTTATCAGCACCTTCTATTTCACTATCTTGAATTTTACGTTCACCTGCACCTGGATTTTCTGTCTTCAATTCTCCATAAAAATTATAACCACTTTTAACCTTTAATCCATTCTCTTCCTTTTCTTTCTCGGAAACAACTGGAACTTCAGTTGGAGCATAGATGTAATAACCATCATACAATGTATACAAAATCGCTGGAACGTATGGTTGCAACAACTCCTTGCTAGCGTTTGACATGCCAAGGTCAGTTGCCAAGGTATTGAAAAAAATGTTATTTGACGCCAGAATCATGCTTCGCATGGAATCCGCAACACTCGATAAATCCTCGTTTGCCGTATTCATTTCAAAAGCAGACATCGCACTATACGTAGCCGATAATAGCTTCGTATTATACTGATTTTCCATGGCAATGGTGTCTACTTGCAATTGAATATAATAAGTAACCACTAATATAATCGGTAGCAAAATGATTGCTAATACAACAGCCAATCCGTCTACTTTCATAGCATTCTCCTTTGTTTACATTTTTCTTAAAAAAGAGGCTTGATAGCCCCTCTTCCTATTTTGAATTTATTTTATTCATTTCTGCCTGCTGTTACAATTCCAGTATGTTTTGCACTAACTTGAGAGGCATTGTTTGAAGAAGTTGAATAAAATACACTTCTTAAAGTTTGCGATAAGGTTGTGTTATTATTTTTTGCTGTACAAACTAGAATATCTCCCTCTTTCATTTGATAATCAACATTTTCTTTTGTAAGTCTATCCAAAATTTGTGAGGTATACACTGAATAATACACATTTTCACCAACTACAGTGCCGTCTGTCCAAGCAGATTTTTTTCCGATGTTTTCATCTAGCACTTTATGCTCTAATTCGATGTCATAAGAATTTCCTGTTGCATTTAAAGCACTCACTAACTCATCATAATTTGCCATTGTTATTTTTCCGATTGACCTTGAGTCATCCACAAACTTTGATACAGCTGTTTCTACTGCCAATTGCGAAATATCATCTGTTCTTTCTGATACAGACAACATTGGAAACAAAAACATTAATATGACAGCTAAAAATATAGCAATGACGGTCATTAATGAATCTCCCATAACTTACTCTTCCTTTCTTTTACTCTTTTAATCTATACGTTATAATGATTTTTGAACTTTCTTGTGTACTTCCAGTGATTGTTTCTAATCCATCCTCGGTAGAAATTGTTTCTCCTGTGTAGGCATATTCCACAAAACTTTCCAAAAAAGTTTTGCCTTCATACATTTCTAAAAAACCTATTTTGCTTTTTTCCTTAAACATTTTTTCATAATCAACATAAGTATTATTGATATAGCCTTTGCTACCACGTAAGAAAAAATCGATTCTGGCTCTTGTGTTTTCATCTGTACTGCCTGTCCAAGGTGCCTCAAATAAATAAACTTTTTTGGTTTTATCATTAAAAATTGATTTTTTCAATGAAATCATTTCTTGCTCTGATGCCTTCTTGGCTGGATCTGTTGCATAAGATGTATTTTTTGTAAACGCTGCAGCTCTTGCAATTTTAGTTTCCAAATTGACATCAAAAACTTGAATTAATTCATCTCCATCATAAATTCTAACTGCATAGTTTTCTTTGTAATAACGATATAACGTCGAAACAATAGCGTCTACTGTTACTTCTCGGCTATCTTTGGTTGCATTGTTCGTGATTGTTTCATCGATTTTTAAGTTATCGTAATAATTTTTTGTTGTGATTGTGTCTAATAGTATTTCTGATGTTGCAGTCAAGTGGTTGATGAGATACATGGAGTACGTGAAACCAATGACAAACATCATCATACTAAAAGCCAAAATCAACGCTTTTGAAAGATTTTCCATAAGGCAACCTCTTTATCTTACTGGTTAATTGTAATTGAAGTAACTAAACCAGCTTTTCCATAATTACAAGTTACTGTATAACTATGTGTAGAATTAATATTATTTTTTACTTGACTAAGTCTATTTATGTAACTTTGAAGACCTGCACTATTATTTCCAGTTACATCTTCTCCACCTTTTATCTCTCCTCCTGTTACAGCATTACCATTTAGTGCTGGTACTTTTATTGGGTCATCTTTGTTGGTACTAGCATTTGAGATAAGTGTTGAAATTAATGTTTTTACTTGTGAACCTAAGATATTTTCTCCTGCGCCTGTTGAATATTTTTCAAACTTTTGATTAAACATGTTAATCTCAGCTGTATCAAGGCTTTCTGTACTAGCAGCATCTTGTGCTCTATTGAATATAGTCACACCTAATGCAATAATCAAAATTGCTATTAGAATAGACGCCGCTATGATTAATGCTTTTGATGCATTTTCCATATTCTACTCTCCTTTGTTCTAAGTTAATTTTAAACTGTATTTCCAGTTAAATCATTATCACTATAAACATGTATTTCACATTTATTAATACAACCGTTATCTCCATAATCAAAAGTTACAAAATATGTTGTTGTAGGTTTTACTTTATAGTCATATGAATTAGGATCTGTATTATCTTTCGATAAATCAATATCTGATGGTGAACCTTTTCCAGTTGTTGACGAAAAACCTATAGAAATCATTCTATCATTATATTGTGTATTATTTGATTTAATTGCATTAACCAACGCATTTACTTGGTTTCCTTTTTGTCTTCCTTGATAAGATAAAAATTGAGAGTTATGCGCTTGCAATTCCTGTGCATCTAGATTTGCTCCTCCCATTGCTGAATTGGCACTGTTAAACACTGTCATTCCTAGTCCAATAATTAAAATTGATAAAAGTATAGCTCCTGCTATAATTAACGCTTTTGACGCATTTTCCATAATTTTTTCCTCCTTTGTTTTCCTAAAAAAATAGTTTATTTTAATATACTATGATGTATATATTAAAATCTAATATTCTGTCGATGCAAACGTCATTTCCGCAATTCTGCCTGTTGCTTCATGATATTTCACATCTGTGCATTTGAAAGTGACCTCTCCAAAATAACTCGTAAAATCAGCCAAACCTGTTTTCACTAAGTTTTCCATGGGATATGTCATTTCATTGATAATCATGTATACATATATTTTAACACTATTCTGATCATCTGGTATGTATACACCATTTTCATCTTTTTGAATCGAATGTTGCTCATTGTTGTTCATGGCTCGATTGATGAGTGTTGTAACATCTGTCCCTAAAATCGCATCTTTGTTATAAAATTCATATTCTTCATTAAATCTTTGGGCTTCGATTTTTGCCATTAACATTTGTTTATAATTCATGTAAATCGCAACCACAATCGCCACAAATATGAATAAAATTACACAAATCGTCTTTTTCATCCTTATTCCCTTTTATTGTATCATATTTTTTAAAATATTTCAATATTTTTTATGAAAAATTTTGAAATATTTTTAATTATTTTCTTGCTGAAAAACCATCTTATTCACTCTTCCAGTCGCCTGATTATAGCCTATTTCTATACATGGAAATTTATATTCTCTTTCGCCATCTTCTTGCAATGGTGCAAAAATCGGGATTAAATCTTTATAGATACCTACTGGAGTGCTACCTTTCAACATTTCATTTTTTTGAATCTTTTGACTGTCTGGTAATTCATAAGTTCCAGAAGTCATTCCTTGTATTTTTACGACAACTCCATCGCCTGCAACCCATTTAGATTTTACATTTACATCATAAGCCAAATTAACAACTGTAATGACATCGAAAAAGTCATTATCTGGTACATTGTAAACTTCAAATTGACTATTAAAATCCAACAGTGTCTGGTCAGATAGTTGGCTGTCATACTCGGCGCTCATTTGCCCGCCTTTATGCAAGACCAGCACCATGAAAGTTGCAATCATAATTCCAATTAAGATGCCACCTGCCATCAGCAAGGCTTTTGTTGCATTTTCCATACTTTCGCCTTTCTTCTAAAATTCTTCAAAATTTATCTCATTCACTCTACCAGTTTTTGAGTTGTAGCTAATTCCTGTGCACTTAAACTTCTTCGTTTTCATACTATATAAAGGTGTTTCCCATACAGCTTTTGTCCAATTATTATCTGTTAAATTCCATGTATTATTTTTTTCTACTCTTTTTAAGTTACCTGAAATTTCAAGCAAAGCTGCTATAAGGTTGTCTGTATTAGCTTTTCTAGCCAATGTATACGGAGTATTTAATTTCATCTTATCTAATTTTCTATTCATTGGCGCTAAATCAGTTTTATAAGTATAGTCTGTAGTAAAGTAGCCATTCATTTTAGTTTCATAAGTATCTGATATGTTAAATAATTTATTTAACATCTGTTTTGGGTTTTGTGAAAACTTAGTACTGTCATAAGCTTCACTTTCTCTTTTTACATCTCCACTAACAAAAAACACACGAATGTTTTCTTCTAAAAAACTTTTAAATGTCACATGAACTGTCACAACATACTCTGGGTCATACATTCCACTATCTACTTTTAAATTGTTGCTTTTTGCTTTGTTTAAGCAGGAAATGACGTCTACGCCGTACATCAAATCTTTTTGATAGGCTTCGTATTCTTTATTGAATTTCTGCGCTTCTTGCGTTTCATATTCATCTTCTTGGGTGTTAGACCATGTGCTCAGATGTTGAAACGTGTACGTTGCAAAACCGATGATAATCATTGCCAGCAAAATTCCTGCTACCATGATTAATGCTTTGCTAATCGATGTATCCATAATTTCCTCCTTCCTTTTTACATTTACATAGAAGACATCGTATTAAAGGCAGACGTCATACTCGTCAAACCAATGACGCATAGTGGAATAATCAAATAGCCAACAAACAAAATGACCATCGGTGCAAATCCAAAAACTTTGCCAATCATTGATTTTCTGCTAATTAATCGGTCATTGGATTCTTTTCTTTTTTCTTGATAATAATTTCGTTCGGTATCCAATTCGTCAAACGCCTCACGAATCGGAATCGATTCAACTGCTGACTGCAAACCTTCCACAATTCTGATTAATTGTTGGAATGTTAGCTCATTTTTCAATTCTTCTAACGCTTCCCACGCGCCACTTTCAAAGTTGTTAACACATCTGGAAATTGGCTCTTTGAAAATATTGGCATATCTTTCCAGCCACTCCAAAATCATCTCAACATTGACCCTTTCAATTTTCATCAACATCAAAATAATCGTTTGGAACGACATGACTTCATTTTCCATTTCCATTTGGCGCATTTTCTTTTGGAACATCAATAACCAAATTGGTCCACGATAGCCTAAGAAAGCAACCACAAATGCAATCAGCAAGTCAAACCATTTCAAATGCTCGGTTTGAACGACTTGCAATTTTTCCCATATCCTTTGAGTAATGGTGTCTAATTCTTTATCATTGGAGCCACCATACTCGTCTGATTTTTGAATTTCTTTTCTCAATTTATCTTGTGTAATCGTTCGGTCATCTTTGAATTTATCCAAAAAGACATTATCGCTTTCTGTTTTTTCCATCGCAGTCTTCAATTCTCTTTCCGATAAATTTCCTAAAATGTTATAGTCATTTGTTGGCTCTGTGTACGTATATCGAATGGCATATTGATGGGCTTGAATCAAGATGAACATCGCCACAATAAAGCAAACAAGTGAACATGCAACACGGTTGATATACAGCCATTCCATTTTTAATTTGGAGGCATTATCTTTCAATAATGTCGTGATTTTTTTGTACTCTTTTGTGCCATCTTTTGGCATCAAATAATCAATGAATTTTTTGACCCATTTTTTATTGTACAATTTTTCTTGCCATGGATGTTGTACATTTGAAGTCACCTTCACACTTCCGTTATCTTTCAAATTTCTGACAAAAATGTAGCAAACAATGGTCAAAATAACAATTGCCATTTGTGCTAAAAATCCAAGGGTTCCATTGTAAAATGCTGATGTAAAAGCAAATTGCCCAACTGCCCAATTTTTCATGACATCCAAAAACAAAATCGGAACCGCAGCAATCATGGACAAACTCTGAAACACGTAATCCAATTTATCGCGTTTCAAAATCTCCAATTGCATTTCTTGCACAATATTATTGATATTTTTCAAATACAGCGATGCGCCATCTCGGTCTTTTCTGTCACCAAATTCTTTGGTTAAATATGACACACCAGCAAATTCCTTCAAATAACTATTTGGCGCAATATCGTAATATTTTTCCAATTCGTTTTCTGGATCATCTGCCAGCAAAACTTCATGAATTCTTTCCACTTGTCTGACAACTTCTAATTCATCATTTTGCGCCACATCGTACAACGCTTCTTCTACCATGTTAAATTCATGATAACTATGACGCATTTCGCCAAACATATCAACTTGCTCTCGCAAAAGTTTGTTGTCGATTTTGTCTACTTTACCTTCCATAAATGTTTCAAGAAAAAATATTTCAAATAAGAATAACGTTAATCTTAATATAATATTTCCTCTGGTTGCAAAAATAACTAAAAGTGTCAAAGGAATCAACAAGATAAATGCTTTAAGCAAAATCTCTGCGGTTTGTCTACGCGTCAAATATTCATCATCTAAGTTGATAATTTCAATTCTTCTTCTAATTTTTAATACGTATCTTTTTAAGAAAGGTACTTTGGTACAATAGATATACAATTTCTGGTAGAAAACTTCCATGCTGAAACTGTTTGTTTTGGTACCTTCTACCAATTGCGCAATATATTTTGTTTCCTTTGATTTCATTTTATTGTTCAAAATATACCAGGCAATCAAAATCACAACGAGTAATCCGTCCCGTGCCCGCCATTAGATATAGCAACATTTGGTTTGACATCAATCATACACTCCTTTCTTTTGTTTTTTACATTTCATCCTTTGTATCTGTTCTGTTCTTTTGGATTGGTCTTTGTTGCAAATTTTTCGTTCTGTTTACTGGTCTTTGCGTTGTTCCATCTACTGGTCTTGTCTTCATTGGTGGAACTTGTCCTGCTGTTCTTCTTTTCACTGGTTGTCCATCTTTTGTCATAACTGGCCTTTGAGTTGGTCTTTTTTGTACTGCTCCTGCATCTTCTGGTATACTTGAAACTGGCACAGTTTCTTGCCTAACATCATTCATCTCTTTTGCTGCTTCGCTTCCTGCAATCTGCATTTTAGGTGCCTTAATCCCCCAATTTCTTTCCAAGAACTGATCGAAATTCACCATATCTGTATCTTCCATGTTGATTCTCATTTCACTGATATTCTTGTCACTAATTGGGTTTGTTAAAACATATGTATCATTAACGTATTCCATAATATTTCGATATTTGTACAATTCGCGGTTTGTCGTTTTTCCAAAAAAGATGGCGGCATTGTCCATAAATTTGTCCATTTTACCTTCTAGTGTTTTTTCATTTCTATGGTCAAATGTATACTCATTTTTTTCTTCAACTGGAATACATTCTGTAATTCTTTCGATATATCTGACACCACGAAAGTCTTTGACTAAGTGAATATCAAAATTTAAAACTTGCACAACCTGCTCTTCTGCTGTTCTTTCATCTTTGAAGACACCAGCTCTTAACATTGAGTTACGAAGCGCTGTTACCAAGTCTGGAAACGTTTTGGCATGGTGCGTAAATAACGTAAATTTAGATGCAACCTGTGCTGACTGAATCATCCAAGATGCGACGGGGTCTGTTGCAACCTCTCCGGATAATGTTTACGGAACCGTCAGTCTTTTTCTGAACGTCCAAACAGTCCTGACCAGAAATTGTTTCTGTTTCACGCATTGACAAAATATTTCGGGTTGGATAAATTTTTCTTAAGTGCAACTCGAACGCTGTTTCTGTGATACGTAAGTTCATGGTTTCATAAATATTATCAATCATAGCCATAAGCAATGTCGTCTTTCCGGCAACCTTGCTCACCAGTTAGTGAAATAATTCTGGCACCTTTTACTAAAAATTTTAACAAATTAATTAATTCATCTCCGCCACTTGCCTTACGATACATTTGTTCCAAAGATGCTCTTCTTACGTCGAACTTTCTGACGAAAAATGCCCATGTTTCAGACATACTTGGTCGAACAACAACGACACGCGAACCGTCTTTCATTTCATTGATTTTGAAACCATTGGTATCAGACAACTGTCCTGGGTTGTTGTATTTATAAATATTTTGGCATACTCTT
Source organism: uncultured Clostridia bacterium (assembly GCA_947649935.1). Classification (GTDB taxonomy): domain Bacteria; phylum Bacillota; class Clostridia; order TANB77; family CAG-508; genus Scatovivens. Next base: position 23,229 of record CANSTR010000002.1, on the reverse strand, counting down.
TTTAGTTCTGCTTCTGTTCCAAATGACAAAAATGCTAAACGAATTGATTTACCATGAAACATAATCCAAATACTGTCGCACGCTCTTGGCACTTTGGCTTCCATGGCTTGTTTCAAAAAGTCGCCATCACTTTGAGCAACCTGACTTAAGAAACTCTCTGGAAGTCCTGATACACCACCAGAAATACCATCAATATTCATATCACGCACTTCATCAATGCTACTAAATCCTTTGTATTGTTGATAAATTCTTTGTACAACTACTTCTAGTTTATCGTTAAAATCCAATTGAAAATTTTCTTTTTCATAAATGTCATTAATTTCGTCTTCTGTAATAACATAGCTTGGTCTTGACTCTCCTTCAACAAATTTAAACACATCTAGATTGTATTTTTTTATCATTTCTGATAATGCTTCATAGGCAAATGTTTTTTTGTACTCATGAATTAAAATATCGAATTTGTCCTGCGCCGTCAAAAGGGATGGCGTATCAAAAGGCATAACTCTGACAATATTCGTTTCGTCAATTCCATATTCTTTGGCAAGCAAATCGTAAATCAATTCCTTGACGTATTTTTTATCATTTACATCGCCATATGTACAACCTTTTAAGGCTTTTTTCAATTCGTATTTTTTATTTTTTCTTCGTTTTAATTCTTCTTCTGATAAACCAATATCGTATAAGTTGACTTTCGTAATTTCGTCCAATCTCTTTTTAATGAATTTTACCATTAACTCAAATGTAAACATCTTATCGCCGACAACTACTTCTTGGTCAACCACTTCTTCTTTATTCTTCTTTATAAAATGCGTAACAGCAACAAATGCAATTACTATTACGACAAACATTCCTACAATATCTGCAATCATTTCAGAGTTTCCTCCTTTTCTTATGAATTTAGTACCTTACCATATTTTATCTTTTCAAATCGATTGATTACTTTTTGTGAAGCTTCCGCTACCGACTTTAAAAACTGCGAATTTTTATCTCTAGCATTTTTGCTAAGTCTTGTACTCAAGAAAAATTTTGCAACTGAACCCTCACTAGCTGCCTCCAAAAAGCTACTATTATAAATGATATGTGCCAATTCTCTATCTTTTACATAAGCCGCCACATTTTTCGGATTGTATTTACAAAATGGATCGGTACTTCCAATTAAAGGAATTACTGTTTTGAATTCTTTCATTTTGTTCCTGTCTTCGATAAATTGGTTAATTTGTTTTAGATTTTGCGACATGGTATACATCACCACATCCGACATTTTCAAAATCTCCAGAGTTGTCTGCCTTTTTGCTGTTTTCGGCAAATCGACAATCACCAAATCATAAAATTGGTTGGCTGCTCTTAACATATCTGGATACAACTGCAATTGTTTTTCATGTTCTTTCAACTCTGTTGTTTTTAAACCAAGCAAAATGTCTAATCGATTTCCTTTAAAAATAACTTTTGTATAATTCGAAATAATTTCTGGCGATGTTTTATTACTTGCAATCGCACTCATTAATCCTTCTGTCCCTGTTGCTATATCTATCTTTCCTCGATTCAACTCTCGTTTCAACGCTCGATTGGCATCTGGTTTCCAAAAGCATCTGAAAATGGTATCATCTGCTAATGTAGCATCCACTACCAATGTTTTATAATCATGTTCAACAGACATATAGGTAGCTATTGCTACAATTGATAACGTCTGTCCAGTTTCTTTTTTATCTCCACTCCAAAAACTTAAAATAGCCATCTATATCCTCCATCTTTAGTTCTCTATTGCTTTAAAAGCATTTCGAATCTTACTTGAACTTTCTCCTGTTATATTTTCTACTAAATATAAAATCGAATCAATATATACTTTACTTAATCCTTTCATTTGAATTCTGCCTGTTCTTTGATTGATAAATATTGCATTTTGGTCAGCGGTTTCAAAAGGAAAGAAAATAACATTATCTTTATCCCATTTGATTCTATAATCTTTCGCTAAATAATTCAAATACTCATCTTCTTCTGATGCCATGCTTTTGGTATAATACACTTTTGTTACAACTGCATTTTGTGCAACATAAGCCAAAACTTGCAAGCCTCTTTTTAAATTGTAAACATCAAATGAAGTCACAAAAAAGTGCTGGTCTTCTGCTGTTACTTCAAACTTTTGATACGCTATTGCTCGGTCAATATCCAATAAAGCAACATCATATTGTGTTACATTCCCCAAACTATGTTGGTATTTTTGAATGGCTCCAAAACTTTCAAAACCAATTGCTACATCGATGTCTTCATAGGTTGTAATGTATTGTTTTTGTTGAACCATTGTCGGAACAATATATCTACTTTTCTTCAAAATCGTTGTATCTATTAATATTACTTTTTTTCCCATCATTGTTAAAATTTTAGCAACATATAGCAACATATCTGTTTTATCATAAGAGCCTATAAATACAATCTTTTTCATTCGTTCCTCCATCCATTTCTATTCTGTACCTATTGTTCCTGTGCCTTCCAATGCTTCTACATATTCTTGTCTTCCTGCTTGACGTTTTGTCAATTCTTCTTGCAAACCTTCTTCAACAGAAGCATCTTGATTAGCGGCATACGGTGATTTTGCATCGTCAATTTGTGTTCTTACAGTAGCTTGTTCTTGGTCATTATATCGTTTAAATAAAGCATTTCTAGCTTCTGTTCTTACATTTGGATTTTTATCCACCAAATTCATGACATTATTGCTTGGTGCATAGGTAGGCGTTGCAGCATCTTGCATACCTGCTTGCGTATATGGCGCTGCATACAATTTTGAACCTTCAATTGTATACGCTTCTACAATTGCATTTCCCAACATTAATATCTCATCTTCATACATTTTCATCCAAACCGTAGAGGCATCTGTATATACTACTTTCTTTTTCGAAACAACAATGTATTCTTCCCCTGTTGGCAACTGTAATCTTACATCTATGTAATCACCATTTTTCAATAAGGTTGGAAGAATAATCATGTTGTATTCTTGCATTCTTTGGTCATTTGTTGTTCGATTTTCTACTTCCTCTAACAAATCCTTAGTGATAATCGTACCAGCTGGTATATCTGTTCTCACCACAATCGTCTTTTGTGTGATTGAACCATCCTCATTTTCCTGCTCAAAATCAGACGCTTGAACCATATCTTCTTGAGATAAACTTGTTTGAACTTTTTCTGATTTAAAAGAATCAATCTGTACTTCTGTTCCAGATTGTATATATTCACTCGCTACATAAACAGGCTTTTGTAAGTCTAATAATTGCTGATAATCCTGTTTTAACCCTTGTATTTTCGATAAAAGCAACATAACAACAACTGCCATAATCACTAAAGCAAGCAAAAAGCCGATTAAAAATGAATTTTGTGCTCTTCTTTTCATTGGATTCATTGCCATAATAAGATCCTCCTAATTTTATAAAATCTAATATAAAAATATCATTCTATTTCATTTTACTACATAAAATGAAAATTTTCAATATTTTTCGGCAATGTTACACAAATGTTATATTCTTGTAACAAAACTGTAATATTTACAATTTTTGCATATCCTCCTCTGTAACCGTATTTATTTCAAATTCATAAAAATATTCCATTTTGCATGCATTATCATCTTCGGAATTCACCCAATTTTTACAAGAATATTTAGGTAAAAACGTTTCTTTATCAATTATGATCATTTCATATTTCGTTACTATTTTGTAGCATTTCTTATTCTCATATTTTATAGGAATTACATAATATATATTTAGGAATTCTTTTAGGTTAAATTTATTATTTTGATAAATTTTCAGCATTAATCTAGGAATACCTACCATAAAATTTCTATTCATAATATATTGTTCCTTTTGATTCCAAATTTTCCTTTCTTCTTCATCTACCATCCAAAAGCATTTCTCATTTTTATCAAAATTCGTAAATTCCAAATATATCTTTTTTAAATTCCCATCAAATTGTAAATATTTTATTTCACTATTTTTACGAAAAATTTCATGTTTAACAAAATTTGCTTTCTCTTCAAATATGGTAACTGTATAATACCTATTCTCTGTCTCTCTAAAGTTATTGATTTCATGATAAAATCTATTTACAATTACAAAACAATATGTCTTTGAAATCAAATTTCCCACCAAAATAATTAAAACAAAAACCAGTATTTTCTTTCTAAACTTTTTCATTTTTTATTACTCCATTAAAATTTGATATTTCCATACAATTATCATTTACAAGCATCTATATTTTGTAATAAAAACTGGAATATTTACGTTTTTTTCATTTCTTCATCTGTAACTGTATTTATTTCAAATTCATAAAAATACTCCATTTCGCACATTTTATCTTCTTCAGTGCTCACCCAATTCTTACAAGAATATTCAGGCAAAAGTGTTTCTTTATTAATTATGATTGTTTCATGTTTCGTTACTATCTTATAATATTTTTCATTTTCATATTTTACAAAAGTCACATAATATACTTTCAAAAATTCTTTTAAATTAAATTTATTTTTTTGATAGATTTTTAAAAATAATCTAGGAATATCTACTATAAACTTTCCATCAACAATATATTGTTCTCTTTGATTCGAAATTTTCTTTCCATCTTCATTTACCATCCAAAAGTATTTTTCATCTATATCAAAATCCCTAAATTCCAAATATATATTTTTTAAATTCCCATCAAATTGCAAATATTTCATTTTGTTATTTCCACTAAAAATCTCATGTCTAACAAAATTTGTTCCATTTTGAATTACTTTAACTGCATAATATTTATTCTCTGCCTTCCTAAATTCATTAATCGCACGATAAACCCTATTCACAATTACAAAACAATATATTCTCGAAACTACAAATCCTATCAAAATAATTAAAGCTAAAACTACTATTTTCTTTCTAAATTTCTTCATCTATTTTATTACTCCACAAAAATCTTCGTCCTATACTGCATAGTTCTTCCATCCTGAGACTCTAACACAAAACCATAAATATATTCTCCTATTTCAAAATCCATTTCATCACCTAACTGAATTGCTCCAAAATAATGTTTTTCTGTATTCAAATTATATTCATCATAAAAAACAATCTTCTTGCAATTGCCGCCTTCTGCCATAAGTTTCAAACTAGAATCTTCGTTCAACTGAATCTTGTCTTCTTCTAAAACATCTATCTTCTGACCTTCTTTGGATGCCAAAAATAATTTATTTTCTTCGTTATTTCCATAAGATGTTGGACTCAAAACAAATAACATGATAAACAAAATCATCAGCGTGCCAATCAGCATTAAAACCGTATGTTTTTCAAAATCTTCCTTCTTTTTAATCGTTACAATTCTATCCAATAGTTTGTCCTTCGCACTAACAAAACCTAGCACATACTCTTTTTTAGCATTGCACAGCTTAGCAACATGAATTATGGCATCACAATATTCTTTATCTTTCACATCATTTATCTTGCCAAGTGCTAAGCTATCTGTTGCAGCTTCCATATCCATTTTCATATAAGTCACCAATCTTCGCATCATTGGATGAAACCAGTACAGTGCCTGAATCAAAGTAATCAACCAATTCATCCAAATATCTTTTCTTCTATAATGTGACAACTCATGCATAATAACACTTTTCAATTCACTGTTGCTTAACAGAATTGTCGTATCTGTCAATAAAATTCTCACATTAAAAATACCAATAATGCAGGGAGTTTTCGCTTCCTCTTGTTTGAGAATTCTAATGTTTCTTTTAATTTTTAAACTCTTTTTGCATTCATCAACAATACCTACAATTCGCTCATCTTCGATTACATTTTCGCCTATTTTACGATTTAACACGATGTACGAACTTACTAGTATTCCAAACTTCACAACCGTCACAATTAAGCAGACATCAACAACAACATAGGTCAAATATTTTCTATTTTTTTGGTGATTATCTGAAATCTGGTTTTTCATATCATCATAAATATTTGAATCCTTTACATGTTCTGCCAAATTCAATATATCATTTGCATACTGTGAACTTGATTCTTCAAACATACTCATATCAATAAAACGATAAATACTAAATTCACTCGGAATACGAATCGGAAAAACACAGACAACCACAAAAATAACCCAAATGATATAATTACATCTGGGTTGCAGTTTTCTATTGATTAATTTTCTTAAAAGTAAAATAAAACATCCGAGTATGGCTATCACAATTGACCTATACAACAATTGATGATACAAACTTATGATTACATTTTGAATTATTTCCATTTTTTCCTCTATTTATTTTTTTTATCTACTTCATTCATTAATTCTTCTAAATCTTCTTTAGACAATTCATCATTATCAATAAAATTAAGAATCATCTTATTAATAGAACCATCAAAAAATTGTTTCACAAAATTTCTACTTCTTTTTAATTTATATTCATCCTGTTTAATCAAAGGCACATAGGTATAAGTTTTTCCCTCTTTTTTTGAAATGCCTACTGCCTTTTTAGCAATTAACCTATTAATTAAAGTACGAATTGTATTATCATTCCAATTACAATCCTCTAATTCTTTAATAATTTCCAATGAAGTTGTTTCTTTTCTCCTCCAAACCACTTTCATAACTTCCAATTCTGCATCTGATATTCTAACCATCCTACATTCCTCCTTATTTTTCCACTGAATCCTAATAGCAACTTCTTACTTAATTTTACTATAAATTTCAAACAAAGTCAACACATACGGCTACATTTTTAAAAAATATGTCAAATTTTGTCATTTTTTGCCGAAAAACAGTTGACAAACGTAAAATAAAATAGTATATTTATACGCGTAGTTTATTTTTAACTACATTTTTAATTTATCAAAAGATAAAAAGTACTAATATACTTTTGTCTTTTCATTCTAAAAGAAGGGGTTATGGGAATTTTTTTAAATTAAGGGAGGAAATTTTATAATGAAGAAAAAAATATTTAATAGCTTAAAAATTTTATTTATTTTATTTACATTTGTAGTTTTAGCTACGAAAGCACTACCAGTTTCAGCTGGTATCTTTGATCCAGTGGACAATGTAGTTAACATCGCTATGTACGAAGATAAAAACTTTTCTGGAATAAGTGAAGCTGAACCAATTAGAATTAATATGGAAACAGATTCTATCTCACTTTATGCAGTTTGCAATGATCCCGATGCAAATGCAATACTAAATTGTAATATCGTTGATTTAAATGAAGATGGTGTCTTTAATATATCAATACCTTTTAAAGCTGATGGAAGTGTTAGCACATTCTTTGAATCATTTCCAAAAGGCAAATACCGTGTATTTTTCACAGGTGGTTCAGAACAAATTGCTCATGCCATTGCTGTGTTTAGTGTCACACAATAATTATATTTTAACATAAATTAAATATCCCATTTTTCCCTATCTTTCAGGAACAAATTATTAAATTTGTTTCTGTTTTTTCTACTGAAATTACCATTTTCGATAAAATTTCGACATAAATTTGTATTTTTTTACAAAAGTCTCTTGACAAATCTCAATTTTTGTTTTAAAGTATAAATTATCGCTACAAAAGTAACATGATGTAATAAAGAAAGGAAGAAATCAAATGAGTATCTTATTTATCGGAATATCTCTTATACTTTTTCAAAAAATGTTTAAAATTAAATTTTCGACACTTAATTTATGCCTATATATCTTGATAAATCTAGCCATTTTGGTGCTTTGCAATCTTTATCTAGATGACAGGTATAGTTATTTTTTCATGCTTATATGCTCTATGATTATTTTTATTTTTTTGCAAAAAATATCTGCTCTAAAAACATTGAATTATTTTGGTTTAAATGCCATTCTTGTTTTCAATATTGTACTACTATCTTCAGCACTATTTACTTCACCAGTCAAAGAAATTGCATCTGTAGTGGTATATTTCATAATTGCATTAGGAACGTACTTTTTATTTAGACAAGAAAAAATAAAAAACTTATTTTCTACATCAGAAAACAACAAATCTTATATTATGTTTGCTTTATCTATCATCAATTTGCTTTTGCTATTTAGTGCTTACTACTTTTCAGAAATAGTATACCAAAACATAATCTATGTTTTACTGTTAGATACCTACTTTGTATTTTCAACAATCCTTAGCATTGCCTTATGCAAAATTATCCACTCAAACTGCAAAATTGATAATTTAAAGCTATGCAACAAAACCATTCTATCTTTATACGATGGCACACGTGCTTTTAAGCATGATTTTCACAATATTATACAAGCACTTGGTGGTTATATTACCAATAAAGATTTACCTGGATTACAAATCTATTATCAAGACATTTTAAGGGAATGTAAAATTCAAAGTAATTTATCAAAACTGAACGAAAATTTGATTAATAATCCTGCTATTTATAACATTTTAGCAAATAAATATTATATTGCAAGCGAAAATGATATCGAAGTTAGTCTAGAAATCTTGCTCGATTTCAATGAATTAAATATGAAAATTTATGAGTTTACAAGGATTTTAGGAATCTTGCTTGACAACGCAATCGAGGCATCCAAGGAATGTAAACACAAACATATTAATATTGCTTTCCGAAAAGATAATTATAGGCAACTGCTTATCATAGAAAATACTTACAATGACAAACAAATCTCTATGGATAAAATTTTTGAGAAGAATTATTCTACCAAACAACACAATACTGGGCTAGGCTTGTGGGAAGTTCGCCGAATTTTAAACAAACATTCCCATCTAAATTTACACACCACCAAAAACGAGCAATACTTTTCTCAACAATTAGAAATTTATACCAATAACGAACTGAGACAAGCCAACTAGCCTTTACTTACAAAAGATATGTTTCCCAATCGTCAAAACTTGCGGTCTACTCCAAATCCATGCCGATGTTGCTGTATCAGGATTAAAATAATAAACACAACCTGACGTTGGGTCCCAACCATTAATTGCATCTTGTGCCGCTTTTTTTGCATTATCATCATATCCTAAATTAATTTGACCATCTGAAACACACGTATACGCACCTGATTGATAAATCACACCAGAAATCGAATTTGGAAATCTCGAATCTGCCACACGATTCATCACACTCGCTGCAACCGCAACCATTCCTTCATACGGCTCTCCCCTTGCTTCTCCATAAACCAAATGGCTCAACAAATTTAAGTCACTATTATTACTGGAGCTTCCGCCAGAAGATGAACTTGAGTTAATTCCAAGTGCCTGCAAAGTTTGACTTCCTGCAATTCCATCTGCAGTCAATCCATTGCTTGACTGAAATTTTTTCACTGCTTCATAGGTTCCTGAACCATAAACTCCATCCACATTTCCACTATAATATCCCCAATCTTTTAACTTGGTTTGAATTTGTTTCACTTCATCTCCGCTCGAGCCATATTGCGAAATCGCATAAACCACTGGCAATTTTACCAAAATCAAAACAATGATACTACATAAAAAAATTCCTATTATTAAATTTCTCTTTTTCATATTATCCTCCTCTTTTCCCTATTTTTTCCAAACAAAAAAAAGTTATACACATTTTGTAACAAATCTGTTACAAAAATGTAATAAAAATTTTATATTTTTTTGTAGAATTCTGTTGCTATTTTATTTTATTAACTGTATAATGTATGTAGAAATAAAAAAGGAGCAAAAGCAATGGACTTTACAAAAGATATTTTATTTGATCACAGTCCAACTGTTAACCACGATTTGACAATTATTTATCATGGTTTTTTGAATGATTCCGAAAATGTAAGTATTGTTTATGGTTTTGGTGAAAATTGGGAAAATACAACAGAAACTAACACAACAAAAACCGAAAATGGTTTTGTTGCAAAAATTAAAATGCTTGATTTTGATACTTTCAATTTCTGTTTCAAAAATTCTAACAATGTTTGGGATAATAACAGTAATTGCAATTACATTTCTTCCATTTTGCCTTGCACAGCTCCAGAACCAGTCATGCAAAAATTTGATATTGATGCATTAATTGAAGAAATTTTGCAACCACTTGCCTCGCAATGTGCTCCAGAAATGGAAGAAAATTTCGAATTTGGAATAAAAAGTGAACCAATCGATTTAGGAATTGAAATCAGCGAAATTTTATCACAAATCGATAATACATCTTCTACGAAAAATTCGGCAGAAAATTCTACTTTAGAAGAAATTCTTTGTTGTGAAGTTATCGGTGAAAAATATATTGAAGAATTTGAAAATAATACACAACTAAAATTAGAAGAAAACAAATCTGATCTTCAACAAATTGAAATAGAACCAGAAATCATCGAAACAAAAACAGAAGAAAAAATAGAAGAAACTGCTTTAGCAGTTTTAGAAGATAAATTTATTGTAAGTCCTCGCAAATTAAGTAAATTTTACACTTTCAAAAAGAGAATTAAACTTGCTTTTTACAAAGCTTTAGTAAAAATACCTCAACTGATTTTCGGAACAGAAAAAGAATAGAAAAAATCCCCAGCTGGGGATTTTTATTTACTACTTACATACCTAACTTCTTCATAAATTGTCTACTTTTTTTCACCATTTTTTTCTTGCTATTGTCAATTCCTTCTGAATAAACCATCATTGCTCCTGCCGTAAGCAAAGTTCCTAACATCAAACCTTTTGTAAATTTCATCTTTATTTCCTCCATTTATTATATTTTTTTAAATAATCTTTTATATTACTTATTATTTGCCTTTTTCTCCAATCTATACTGTCTAAAAAATGTATAAATTTGAAAAAAAGCGATGATTAGCAAAAAAATTCCAAAGTATTTTTTTAAATTCTGATTCTCTACTTTAAACGATAACAAACTTCCGGCAAATGGCTCCAATTACGCCAAAAATCAGCAATGGCTTTGCCACTTGATAATCAATTGTTTTGTGTTTGATATTCATATAAATCGCTACAATCGAGGTAGGAATAAAAAAAACCAGATTCACTCCTTGCACCATATGTTGCTCAATGCTTCCAAACAAATTTAGCAATAAAATTAAAATCGTGCCACCACCCATGCCAAGTGATGCAACGATTCCAGAAATCAGCCCAAAAAGAATTTCTTTCATATCATTTTTACTCCCGCATAAATTAAAAATACAATAAATGAAATCTGCAAAAATTTTTTATTGGCATGAAATAAAATCTTTGACCCAACATAACCACCAACAATTCCGCCAATGGCGCATTTTAAAGCAATTCCCCAGTCAATGTAATTTTCGCCAAAATAGAAACATCCGGCTCGTAAAAACCATGACAAATATACAGAAAATTGTTGTGGCTCTAGCTCTAACTTCTTCCATTTTGACTCCTGAGGTCAAATATGGTACCAATAGCAAACCTCCACCAGCACTGAAAAATCCACTTACCATTCCTGCCAAAAATCCAATTAGCATGTTTTTCCAAAAATTCTTGTCTTTCATATTCATAGGATTTGCGAAAAAAATTTTTTTATGCAAAAAATAATGATAGCACATTTCTTGTTTTATGTCAAGTTTTAAAATCTGGAATTTAGGACATTCTAAGGCGTTTTCTCTTGAAAATCGATGCAATTTTCGTCTTTTACATAATATTTCGTATCAATCATCTCATCTGGCAAATATTGCTGTTCACACCAATGTCCTGGAAAATCGTGTGGATATTTGTAACCTTCGCCATAACCAAATTGCTGCATTCCGCTGTGCTGGCGCATTTCGAATATGCATTGGAATTCTGCCTGTATCTTTATTTTTCACATCTTCCAACGCTCGATTAATGCCTAAATAAGTCGCATTTGACTTTTTCGAAACGGCAACATACGTTGCTGCTTCTGCCAAAATCAGCTTCGCCTCTGGCATTCCTACCATTCTGACAGCCTCCATCGCAGAAGTTGCCACAACCAAGGCGTTTGGGTTTGCCATTCCAACATCTTCTGCGCTACACATGACGATTCTTCTTGCCAAAAAAACGGGGTCCTCTCCTGCATTTAAAGCACGCGCCAGATAAAAAATAGCCGCATCTGGGTCACTTCCACGCATCGATTTTATCATAGCACTAATATTGTCATAATGACTATCTCCTTTTTTATCAAACATTGCCTTTTTTGTATTCATGCTTTGACTCGCAATTTCGTCTGTGATTTCGATTTCTCCGTTGCTATTTATTTTTGTCGTCAATACCGCAACTTCTAGCCCATTTAAAGCAGTTCTCACATCTCCATTTGAAATTTCGGCAATGGAATCAATCGTGTCATCCGAAATTTTAATACGATACTCTCCCAAACCATCTTTTCTCGTAATCGCATTCTTCAACACTTGTACAATATTTTCTTTTTTTAACGGTTCCAGTTTAATCACCATGGAGCGTGAAAGCAAAGCCTTATTCACTTCAAAATAAGGATTTTCCGTTGTAGCACCAATTAAAATAATTGTACCATCTTCCACATACGGCAACAACGCATCTTGCTGTAATTTGTTAAAACGATGAATTTCATCAATAAACAAAATGCATCTTCCACTTGGATTTAAAAGCGGATTATCCGCCTCTTCCACTGCATTTTTGATATCCGAAACACCAGACGTTACTGCATTAATTTTCGTAAATTTATATTTTGTGGTTTCACTAATCACTTTGGCAAGCGAAGTTTTTCCGCAACCCGGCGGTCCCCATAAAATAATGCTAGACAATCTGTCCGCCTGAATCGTTCGATACAACAATTTATCTTTGCCAACAATATGCTCTTGTCCTACAAATTCTTCTAATGTTTTTGGACGCATACGATAGGCTAATGGTTTGTTTAAATCCATGATTTTCTCCTTAATCTGGTTATTTTGATAAAAATTTCAATCCATTTCGGATGATTTCTTCAATTGTCATGGATTGATAATCAAATTTTTGCAAGGCTTTTTCGATTTCCTTCTTATTGTAACCTAAAATTTGCAAAGCGGAAATCGCCTCTTCTATCGAATCTGTAACTTGAATTACATTCTCTGTTTCTTCTGCTTTTACCGTTTCCTGCTCTGTTTTTAATTTATCCTTTAATTCCAACACAATGCGCTGTGCTGATTTTTGCCCAATTCCCGGAAGTTTCGTCAATCTTGTAATATCATTTTTCACTACACACATAATAAATTCCGATGGTGTGACGTTCGAAAGCATGGCAATGGCTGATTTTGCTCCTACGCCACTAACAGAAATCAACAATTCAAATAATTTTAATTCATCTCCTGTCAAAAAACCATACAAACTAATCTCGTCTTCCCTTACGTGATAATGTGTGTATATTTTCACATTATCGCCAAGCTCACCAATTTTCAAAATCGCGTTCTTTGACATAAAAATTTTATATCCAATGCCAGCCGTTTCAACCACGACATAATTGCTCATTTTTTCCTCTAAAATTCCTTTTACATATGCAAACATATTTTCTCCTCTCCTTTTCGTTATTCTATCACAAAATAAAAAAAAAGCAAGGGTTTTTTGAAAAAAATTAAGAGCGATCTTTTATCGCCCTTTACGAATTATTTTCAATAATCTCATACGCTTTCAACATCGTTTTTACTTTCTTATCCTCGATATATTTCAAATACCACAAATACAGAACCAGTAAAAAAATAGCAAAATTTTGCAGTTTTAAAATCATAATGCTATAAATTAATGTAACAGCTACCAATATAACTTGCGTCAAATCATTCATAAAAATGGTTGCGTCTTTGTTGCCCATTTTTTGTGTTAACATTTCCTTTAAAATTCTGCCTCCATCCAGTGGCATAATTGGGACCAGATTAAAAATCGCTAAAATAATATTTGTATACACAATTTTCATTTGCAGATTTTCTTCCAATGGAATTTTTGAAAAAAGAATCGCAAGCAAAACATTCATGAGCGGACCTGCTAAATAAGTGACGATTTTCTTCCAGCTTTTTCTTTGTCGGTACAAATAAAATTCCACCGAAACGCCCAAGGGATTAATTGAAAATATTTTTGGCTTTAAACCAATTAACATTCCCACTGATAAATGCGCCATTTCATGCAAAATAATAGAAATAATAAAAATGAAATATACGTCGATTTGCTCCAAAATAAAAAACAAAATTCCAAATAAAATGATTTTCAAATTAATTTCTACTTTCAAAATGGCCTCCTAAAAATCTATTTTCTCTGCTGGATTGATTGGCGTATCGTCTACCCTAATTTCAAAATGCAAATGTGGTCCTGTGCTATTTCCTGTACTTCCGACTGTTGCAATCACTTGTCCTTGTGTAATTTCTTGTCCTTCAGCCACAAAAATATCTTGGCAATGTGCATACAAGGTTGTTACATTGTCCTTCGTAATACGAATATGATTTCCATAATCGCCTTCGCTCGATACTTGTGTTACTGTTCCAGTCATAGAAGCCTTAATTTGTGTCCCGCTATCTGCTCCAATGTCAACTCCTGTATGATTTCCTGTCACATTTTGATAGACCGATTCTCTCGCTCCAAATCCTGAAGTAACAACTCCTTCAATTGGCTTGATAAAAGGATTGGGATTTTCTTGCACAGGCGCAGGAGCTTGTTCTTGTGGCGCTAGACTTTGTGGTTCTTCCGTCTTTTCAATAACAGGCTGATTCTCTTCTGCTGGCTGGTTATTGACAAAAATTCCTTCCCCTTCGGTTTCCTGATCTTCTTTTAAATACGCCATAATAAAATCAAACTTTTCACTCAAATTAATATTGTATTTTGAAATGCTCTGCAAAAAATTTTGTGTAAAAATATAATCTCTATTTTTTACCGCAAAAACCGTCACTGCCAATATTACCAAAATCAACATTTCCAATAAAATTTTGCTACCTAAATACGTTCTTTGACGTCTTGGTTCAATCCCTCTATTTCCCATTGCAATATTTCTATGATTTCTTCTATAATAGATTTCTTCAGCTCTCTTTATTTTTTCATGGTCATTTAAAATTCTTTCCAAAAACATTCACCCCTTTTGTATAATTCAATATATTCTTGAAAAGAATTTTTATGTCCAAAATTTTATGCTAAAATCAAAGTCGCAATAATAATGCTTGAAATTAGAAAAACATTGCACACTTGCAAAAATCTATATTTTTTTCGCAAAACCATTTCCTCTTTGTCATTGTTTTCCTTTTGTAATTTTTTCACATAATTATTAATCGTATTTTCCGCCTCTTTCATCACAATCATTTTTTTATTTTTATCCTCATGATTTGTTTTTCCTTTGGTATTATATTCACTTTGCTTTAATTTTACATTTGGCTTCAAAACAACAATTGCCTCATCCACAACATTGGATGACATCCCTTTCAAAACAATAATATTTTTCATCTTACTAAGTTGCATACTTGCTCCTCCTAAAAATAAATTTTCCTTAGCTTTTCCAAATTTTAGAAATTTATTCTTTTTCTTCTTTTTTCTCATATATTATTAAAAAGAAAGGATATCAAAAAATGAACAACGAAAAAGCAATGGACTTTAGACACAAAGAAGTCATCAATATAAAAGGTGCGAAACGCCTTGGTCGTGTGCAAGATGTGACAGCTGATTTAAAAACAGGTACGATAACATCCATTATCGTACCTGGTAGTTCCAAAACTTTTAACTTTTTTTCTCCAGAGAATGAAATTGTGATTCCTTGGGAAAAAATCACTTGCATTGGCGATGATATCATTTTAGTCGACTTTTAAAAAGTAGCAAAATGATATCATCCTGCTTACTTATACAATCTACGCATATGGTCAATCGCGGTTTTCTCCAAGCGCGACACTTGCGCCTGCGAAATCCCAATTTCCTCCGCCACCTCCATTTGCGTCCTTCCCGCAAAAAATCGTTTATTAATAATCATTTGTTCCTTCTCATTCAACTTCTTCAACGCTTCTGCAATCGTAATATTCTCAGCCCACATCTCATCTGTATTTTTCTTATCTTTCACTTGGTCCATCAAATAAATACTATCACTTCCGTCATTGTAAACTGGTTCTTGTAGCGAAAGCGGGTCTTGAATGGCATCTAAGCTCATAACAACCTCTTCTCTTTCAACTTCTAATGCTTTTGCAATTTCATCCACATTAGGCTCCTTTCCAGTTTCTTTCGTAATCTTTTCCTTCACTTGCAATACTTTGTACGCCAAATCTCTTACCGAACGACTCACACGCACCATATTATTATCCCTCAAATATCTACGAATTTCTCCGATAATCATAGGTACTGCATAGGTGCTTAGTTGGATGTCTAATGTTACATCAAAATTATCAATGGCTTTAATCAAACCTACACAACCTACTTGAAATAAATCGTCAGCATTTTCTCCGACGTCCTCCAAATCTTTGAATCACACTTAATACTAATCTTAAATTTCCGGAAATTATTTTTTCTCTTGCTGCTTCATCTCCTTCTTTCATTTGTTTGAATAATTCTTTGTTTTCTGCATTTGTTAATACTTTTAATTTAGAGGTGTTTACGTTACTGATTTCAACTTTGTTAATCAAAATGAAAACCCCCTTTTGAAAATAAGTAAATTAAAATAAATTTAATTTTAAGATAACTTAATTATTTCCAAATTTAGGGGGTTTTATACCTAAAATTAATCTCTTTCTTTTTCACTATCTTCTAATTGAGCTACTGCTTCCGTTTTCTTTTCATGGATAACTTTATCAATTTTAGACTCTCTATATTCAATCATCGCCACTTTAAATCTCTCTTTATATTTTTCCATTGTTTCCATAGAATTTTCTTCTTTATGATTTAAAGCAATACTATAATCTATTCCTGTGCAAATGACTTCTCCTAATTCATTGGCTTCTTTATCCATTGCTACATTTTCATCATAATCATACACATTTTGATACTTATCTTGAAGAACAATCGTTCCTCTTTCTAATAATGTTGCTGACTCTCCTTTTTCTACACTTACTTCAATATAAGTCGGTGTATGTTGATAGATTCTCTTGTCTTTTGATAACCTAACAATATTATCACCATTTTCGGCTTTGCTCTCTACTAATTCGCCTCTCTGCTTCCAGAATTTTATATCTTTTGCTTTATAATTTGTACCATTTTCACTATTATATTTTTCTACATACATTTTTTTGACGCTCTGGAGAACTTCTTTTGAATTACTTAAGCTATCTATCTCGTTTTCTACATTTTCCCTTAAAATCTCATCTTGTTCCACTACTTTTTCTAAATCAACTTTCAAGCTCTCATCAAAATTACTTGCTTCTACAGCAACTTTATTGTTATCTGTTCCTTCTGTTAAAACATTTCTTGCTTTCGTTGCTATTCCACCAGCCATTATCAATGCCGCCATTGTTAAACCAACTCTTCCTATGCTTCTTTGTAAATCAGCTTTTACTTCTCTTTTTATTTTAATTCTTTCCCAAGTACTTACTTCACCTTTTTGTGTTACAGAAATAATATCTGCTGTTTTTTGATCAATCAATCCCTTTATAAAACCTACTCTTGCTTGTGAACCTCTATTTTCTCTCTCCATTTCTTTCACATGTTTTCCATAATCTAGCACATATTTAAGATTCATCTGTATCCTCCTATTCTTCTGTATACTTTAAATTTATTTTATACTAAAACAAATTTGTTGTCAATAAAATATTCATTCTTATATTATACTCTGTTTTTAATTCTTTCAATCGCCTCAAGTGTATTTTCTCTGGTTCCAAAAGCAGTTAAGCGAAAATATCCTTCGCCACTTGGTCCAAACCCTACGCCTGGAGTACCTACAACATTTGCTTCTGCTAGCAATTTATCGAAGAATTCCCAAGAAGTCATGCCATCTGGCACTTTTAGCCAAATATAAGGTGCGTTTACGCCTCCAAATACCGTATAACCAGCCGCTTGCAATCCTTCTTTAATCATTTTCGCATTTTCCATATAATACTGAATATTTTCCTTAATTTGCTTTTGCCCTTCTTCTGAATAAACCGCCTCTGCCGCGCGTTGCACAGGATAGGAAACTCCATTGAATTTTGTAGCACGGCGTCGATTCCATAAATTATAAATTGAAACTTCTTCGCCTGATTTTGTATAACCTTTTAACGTTTTTGGTACAACGGTATAAGCGCAACGAATTCCCGTAAATCCAGCCGTTTTTGAAAAACTTCTAAACTCAATTGCAACTTCCTTTGCGCCTTCAATTTCATAAATCGTATGTGGCACGCTCTCCTCACTAATAAATGCCTCATAAGCCGCGTCAAATAAAATGATTGCTTTATTTTTCTTCGCATAATCTACCCACATTTTCAACTGCGCTTTCGTCAAAGTTGTACCAGTTGGATTGTTTGGCAAACACAAATAAATCATATCTGGCACTTTTTCTGGAAAACTTGGCACAAATCCATTTTCTGCCGTTGCTGGCATATAAATCATGTTTTCATAAGTGCCAGTTTCTGCCTTATATTTTCCCGCTCTTCCTGCCATCACATTAGTATCTAAATACACTGGATAGACAGGGTCTGTAATGGCAACAACATTATCAACTCCAAAAATATCGCCGATATTTCCACAGTCACATTTTGCGCCATCTGATACAAAAATTTCATCTGGCAAAACTTCTACACCTCTTTTTTTATAATCAAACTTCGCAATTTTCTCTTTTAAAAAATCATAACATTGCTCAGCAGGACCATAACCTCGAAATGTTTCTGCTTTTCCCTGTTCCTCAACTGCCTTTTTCATTGCTTTAACAACGGCTGGCACAATTGGTCTTGTGACATCTCCAATTCCCAATTTAATGATTTTCTTGTCTGGATTTTTGCTTTGAAAATCCGCCACCTTTTTTGCTATTGTAGAAAACAAATAACTCTCTTGCAATTCTAAAAAATTCTCATTAATTTTAATCATATTTTACCTTCTTTCTATGATTATTCTATTTCGGCAAAAATAAATTATTATCTTTGTTTTGATGATTGTATCATAATTGAAAAATTTTTTCAAGAATTTTTTACTTTCTGTAATTTAAGCATTGTTCTGAAAGCAATCTTTTATACCCATAACTTTTATTTTCTGTATCCAACAAACAAACACTTTCTTGTGGTACAGGTATCATATTAGAAAATCTAATAATTCCTAAATTATTTTTGGATTTTCTACTTATAATTTTGAAAAAAGATAAATTATCTTTATACATTTTATGTTTTAACTTCGGAGAAAACAAAGGTGCAAAATAACAATATTCTCTTATTTTCAATATAATTCCCACATAGGGTCTTTTTTCATCTTTATTGTACGCAATGTGCTTGTCAAATTGACTCAAAAAATTTATATAATTATGATCTATCACAAAAAAATTTAATCTTTCTAATTTTAGTTTTTTATTATCTTTCATTTTCCTCCATATACAAAAAGGGAATACTTTTTGTATTCCCCCATAATTTTTCTGGAAACTCGTTTATAGAATTTTTCTAAAGGCTCGTTTCTAACCTAATGTTCAATCGGATATTCGTTTATAGAATCATCGTCTAAAGGCTCATATCTAACCTGAAATTCACTTTATGAAATAATTCAAAGGTCTGTGATACCCTAATTTGATTGATAAATTAACTTATCAATTCTATTGTATTCATTATACCATACTTTATTTACAAAATCAATATTTTTTTCATTTTCCTATTCCAAAATTTCCAGCATCTTAACTTGCATCTCTCGATGTGCTACAAGATTTTCGTCATCTTCCAAAACCATCTTTTTAAATTCTTCATACGAAAACCATTTTACATCAGACACTTCCTCTTCTTGCAATTTCAAGTTTTTAATATCTACCTCTTTTCTCATTAAAAAAACGTCAATTAATTCCTTATCTATAACATGCTTTTCTTCATTTATGGTATTTTCCTTTACTGAAAATAAATACTTTAGTTCATT
The DNA here is from genome assembly GCA_947649935.1 of uncultured Clostridia bacterium. Classification (GTDB taxonomy): domain Bacteria; phylum Bacillota; class Clostridia; order TANB77; family CAG-508; genus Scatovivens. The sequence continues at coordinate 3,377 of CANSTR010000002.1, read as the reverse complement.
TTCATTTACCTGTAATCCAATTTCTTCGCTCAATTCGCGAATTGCTCCTTGAACATTAGAATCTCCTGCTGATAGATGCCCTGATGTAGCTGTCGTCCATTTATTTGGACTCATAATTTTTTGTGCACTTCTTTTTTGCAGCAAAACCTCACCTTTTCCATTGATAATCCAAATATGTACACATTTATGCCATAGTCCTAATCGATGCACTTCTTCTCGTGTCACAACCTCGCCTGTTTGATTTCCATTTTCATCCAAAACATCAATTTTCTCCATTATCCTATCCTTATTTCCTCCTTTGCCTTCTTTGCTGATTTACAAGGAATTCCAAGCACTCCTGCAAACTGTTTCATTAATTCTCTTTCGCTTCCTGCATAAATAAACGATTTATCATACTCACTAAAATATTTTGCATAATTTTCAAAGGCAGAATCATAATCAGACATTCTATTTTCAATATAATCCAAATTATTTCCTTGCTGATTATTTCTCTGAGCCCATTCTTCTGGCGTCATGTCAGAATGCACATAAATCGAAACAATCGCTTCTCCATATCGTCTTTTTAGTTCTCGCAATGTATCTATATCACTGCACAAAAGAATCTGTGGCTTATCTCCAATAATCAGATTTTCCCACATTCTGTCTGTATCAATGCCATACTCCGTTTCAAATCGTTTGTATCGTAATTTGCACTTTTCCAGATTATACCCCGGCTCTCCCTTACAGATGATTTCTGTTCCATCATTCGGATTTCTTTGTCTATCAGCATGTTTTTGAACTTGCAAACATCCCATATCCTCTGCCCTTTGAACCAAAAATTTCTTTCCCGAACCAGGACCTCCTGCAATAACATAAATTTTATTTCCTTGCAAGTTTCTTGGTCCCACTGGATTCTCAAAAATCTGATTTAAAATTTCTATTACTTCGTCAAAACCATCACCCACATTAAAGATAACATTATCAAATAACATAATTTCATTCGGATACATCTTATAAATCTCTAATGCAGCTTGATATCTTTTCTCTATCACATCAGGGTCAGGCACGCCACCACGCTCTCTTAGATAAATCCCTGTAAACTCCCCACGATTTGGTTTTCTTCTATGCACAAAATACGATTTCATACTACTTCCAAATTTGCGTCGTAATTGTTTCAACACTTCTGGATTATTAATAATTGTTACTGGTATTTTTCCATTTTTTCTATACTCCGCCAACATTCTAGGAGATAAACCATACCATTTTCCATATTGTTCATAACGATATTCACATTCTTCAGGAAGCTCATCTACTGTAATAATTCCCTCATCATCATTTTTCCTCGCCTCACGTGTGGTATACTTTGGTAAAATTTTACAGTCTGGTTTTACTTCCTTAACAACCTGCATAATAGCACTCTTCCCGCGAACATGAAGGCCCCGTTAATGTAATTAAATTAGGTTTTACCATGTTTTTTCTCCTCTTATATTTAATTTTATCACATTTCACATAAAATTGCAAGTTTTTTCCAATGTCCCATATTATTTTTTACATAAAAATTAAATTTTTTCTCACTTTACAAATCACCTTACTTATTATATAATCAACTTAACCTACAATGAAAGGACGGTATTTACTATGAAATTGAGTAAACTTATCTCTTCAGTCGATATTAAAAATATAGTCGGCGATTTAGATTTAGATATTACAAATATTCATTCTGATTCTAGAAAAATAAAAGAGGGCGGACTTTTCGTTGCCATTAACGGATTTGCCAAAAATGGAACAGAATTCATTCCATCTGCCATTGAAAACGGCGCAAAAGCCATTATTGTCGAGCCTGATGTCGACATTTATTCTCTAAAAATCAGCCAAGAAATTCCGATTATTTCCGTAGAAAATACGCGAAAAGCCTTGGCACAAACCGCCTGCGAATTCTACGAAAATCCATCTCAAAAACTAAAATTAATTGGCGTGACAGGAACAAAAGGAAAAACAACAACTACCTTCATGATAAAATCCATTCTTGAAGCACATGGCTTCAAAGTTGGCTTAATCGGAAGTATTGCTGTTTATATCAATGGCGAAAAAATCGAAGATACTGACAGGACAACCCCTGAAAGCATTGAAATTCAAAAACATTTGAGTAAAATGGTAGAACAAAAAACAGATATTGCGATTATCGAAGTTTCCTCACAAGCTACCAAAATGGAACGCGTCACCGGATGTGACTTTGATGTTGGCGTTTTCACCAATTTAAGTGAAGACCACATCAGCCCAAAAGAACATCCAAATATGGAGGATTATTTCAACTGCAAATTGCAACTTTTGAAAATGGCTAAATATGGCGTTATCAACAACGATGACGAAACCGTCAAAACCATTCAAAATTTATTGCCAGAAAAGCCAATCAAAACCTTTGGAATTGAGAATTCGTCTGACATTCAAGCAGATAAAAATAGCGTAGTCATTACCGATTCCTACATCGATTTTACAATTAATTACCACAACCAAAAAGAAAGAATCGAAGCCGCGATTCCTGGAAAATTCAGTGTATACAACGCCTTAGGCGCCATTACAGCAGCCTCTTATTTCGATGTCACAGCAGACGAAATTAAAACGGCATTAAAAGATTTAAAAGTGCTTGGTAGAAGCGAACTTGTGCCAAATCCATTGGGCATTACGATTATGATTGATTATGCCCACACGCCTTCTAGCTTAGAAAGCATTTTAACTGCTGTCAAAAGCTATGCAAAAGGAAACGTAATTTGTGCATGGGGCGTCGGTGGCGACCGTGATAGCGCCAAACGACCAATTATGGGCGAAATTTCTGGAAGACTTGCCGATTTCACAGTCCTTATGTCTGACCAAGTTCGCACAGAAGACCCACTGAAAATCTTGAAAGAAATCGAAGTTGGCATCATTCCAACTGGCAAGCCTTACAAAATTATTGTTGACCGAACCGAAGGAATTCGCTATGCCATTTCCATTGCAAAACCTGGTGATATGATTGTCATTCCAGGACTTGGGCATGATTTGTATTTGGAAAAAAATGGCGTAAAATATCCGTACGATGAACGAAAAGTCATCCACCAATTAATCACTGAAATGATTACGTCTGGCGAGAAAAAGCCTATTTGATTCCATCAAACAAGCTATCCAAAAATGGGGCGATTGTCAATCGCCCCTACGTTATATTTCATAATCTTTTTCATCATATGGCACAATTTCCAACGTTCCCGCCATTGAAATATTCTCTTTATATTCGATTTGAAAATCGTAACTTTCGCCTGCCTCCAATTCCTTTAAAATCAGTGGAAAAATCGTTTCACAATCTCCTGTGATTTTCACAGAAACTTTGTTTTCCTGCTTGATTTCTTGCGTTGTATTGGTCACTG
>CANSTR010000001.1 GCA_947649935.1 uncultured Clostridia bacterium | reverse complement strand
ATGTGTCTATTTTTTTATGTTATTTTTGTTGCTTTATTTTTTTGAACTGAGGAATATTTCATCAACGATGGCGAAAAAGATTTACAATTTTTGGAATAAAAAAAAAAGAAATGGTAATCCTAATAAAAATGAAATTCGGAGGAATTTGTGTGATGAATTGTGGAACGAAAAGTAGATTTTTATGGATTGCCATTATTTTATTGTGTGCGGTGATTGGTGCAGTGGCCTATTATGCGTATCAAACGCAGGAGCGTTATGCGATTACCCAAACCAATAAATACAATGAGTCGTTTGGAAATTTGGTGAATTATATGAATAGTGTGGAAAGTTTACTAGCGAAGGCAATGATTTCGAAAGACGCCGAGCACAGCGCAGAAACGCTGACGGAAGTATGGCGCGATTCGAATTTGGCGTTGGTTTATTTGGCGGGGATTCCGATGAACACGGAGGAACTTTCTGGCACGGCGAAATTTTTGAATCAGGTGAGCGATTATTCGTATTCGTTATCTCGAAAAAATATCAAGGATGAGGAATTGTCAGATGAAGATTTTAACAATTTGAAAACATTACATCAATATAGTATCCAGTTGGAAAATACCTTAAATCAGCTGTCTGAAGAGTTGTATGCCAATAAAATTAATTGGGATGAGCTGACGAAAAATAAGTCGTTAGAATATGCACAGGCTGTGGATAACGTTTCGATGTTTTCGAATATTGATGCCAATTTTACGCAATATGAAGGCTTGATTTACGATGGTGCATACTCTGACCATGTGAACAAAGCGGACAAGGTTGGGTTGACGGGTGACGAAATTTCGGAGGAAGAGGCGTATCAAAAAGTGCGCGATTTTTTCGGAGGAGAAAGAATCGAGAAAATAAATTTGAATCAATTTTTGGAAAATGCCAATATTCCGTGTTATGATTTTTCAGTAAAGTTGAAAAATCAGCAAAATGAGTGTAATATCGAAATCGCGAAAAAAGGTGGCTGGGTCATTGAAATGCAGAATAATCGCGAGGTGTCGCAGGAAATTATTTCCCAGGAAGAAGCGAACGAAAAGGGGAAAACTTTTTTGGCGGAAAAAGGATTTCCTTCCATGAAAGAAACGTATTTTACGAAATTGAACCAAGTTGTGACGGTCAATTATGCATATGAAAATAACGGAATTATGGCATATCCGGATTTGATAAAAGTGAAGATTGCGCTCGATAATGGCGAGATTTTGGGGATGGAAACAACTGGCTATTTGAATTCTCATACAAGCCGAGATTTTGATAATGTGAATTTTAGCATTGAAGAAGCAAAAGAAAATTTGAATGAGAATTTGGAAATTATGGATGAAGGTTTGGCGATTATTCCCACGGAATGGAAGACGGAATTGTTGTGTTACGAGTTTAAGGGAAAGGTGGAAGACCGAGAATTTTTGGTGTATATTAATGTGGAAACTGGCGAGGAAGAGGATATTTTGGTGATTTTGGATACGCCAGGTGGAACGTTGACTGTTTAGCGCCTATAATAAAAGGAGCTGTAAAAAACTCAATATATTGCGTGAGAAAATTTGGGCAATGCCCAAATTTTCGCTCGCTCTTTTTTGAAAGTTAGAGTTTTTTTACAGCCCCTTTTATTATAGAAGCGAGCGAAATTTTGCTTCGCAAAATTTCTCACGCTTGGTCAACTTTCCTACAAATGCCATTTCCGCTAGATTTTTCCATTTTTGCTCTGAAAATGTAACAAAAATGATATATTTGTGTAAAACAAACCTTCAAATGGGCAAATCCCTAAGAAAAGTGATTGGCAAAGATGGCTATTTTCAAGGGTTTTGCCAGAATTTGACTATTGACATTGGGCGAAAAAAGAGGTTTAATTGAGTTAAGCTATAAAATTAAAGGAGGAAAAATAAGATGAGTAGGAAACGAATGATTGCTACAGTGCTTGTGATGATATTCATGCTAATTAGTTTGTTGCCTAGCGTGAAAGGATTTGCTGCAGAAGATGGAAGCATTACGTTTGATAGTGCTTTGTATAAGGCAATGAAAAATAATTTACAGCAACAGGGAATACAAGCTAGTTACAATGATACGCAATATACGATTTCAATTTCTGCTAGCGAAATTGCCAAAGTAACAAGTCTGAAGTTATCCAATCATGAAATTACAAATTTGAGTGGATTGGAAAAATTTTCAAATGTTACTTCATTAGACTTATCTGCGAATGATTTAACAGACACGACAGATTTATCTGCTTTAAATAGTATGAAATTGGATTTCTTAGATTTGTCATCAAACGAACTTAGCGATGTAAGTGCAATTACAGCTATTAAAGAAATTAGAACTGTCAACTTACATAATCAAATTGTAAGCAAAGTGGAAGTGATTGATAATGAAATGGTAAAAGAAGGAACTTATCAATATCAATGTAAATTTCCACAAATTATTACAGAATTTGCAAAACCAATGAGAGCAGATTGGGTGGAATTTTCTTATGATAAAGATAGTAGCGCAGGACTTAAGTTCGATGTTGGTTCCTTTAACGCAAACAGTGACACGATTGGTTTGAAAATTGGTAATGAAGATGGAACGCAATTTACTGGTTTGGCGAACTTGAAAATCAAAGTCACGGATATGAACAACAAATTATATAATTCACAAATTGATTTAAAATTTGTTGTTATCAATAATCGTCAAAGAAGTATTTATTTAAAAGACAAAAGATTATACGAAGCCGTAAAAGAGCAATTGATGAAAGGTCAGACTGTTAATAGCGAATTAAAAGGATATACAGATAGCAAAAATTTGTATGATAAAGCATATGATGAACAACAAATTTTGATTATCGATGAAGATGACTTGGTCAATAAAATTACAATTTTATATTTATCAAATAAACGAATTTCTGATTTAAGTGGTTTGGAAATGTTCATTGGTTTGGAAACTGGTTTAGATGTATCTTCTAACTATATTAAAACAATTGATACCATCCTTGATTTGCAAGCCAAAAAAGAAGAAGAAGGTGCGAAAACACAAGACAGATTCAAATCAAAAGCACAACAATTACAAGAAAAAATTACGAAATTAGAAACGTTAAACAAAGAGTTAGAAACTGTTGTAAAAGCATACAACGAAGGTGTTGGAAAATACAATACTTATGTGGCTTCTACAGATACTGCTAAAATGGACAAAATGTTGGAGCAATTAAAAGTATTAAAAGAGCAAGGTAAACGTTATATGCAATTAACAGGAAACAATTTATCTTTGCTTGGTGTAACTTACGATAATACAGAAGCTTTAGAAGCATTAAATACGATCACAGATGCTAGTGCAAAAGCAACAGAAGTTTCAAAAGACGCAGCTATTAGTGGTGGAGAAATCAAAGCAACACGCGATAAAGTCGAAAAAGGAATGACAGATATTTATAATGTTTATAGCAAAGTTTATAAATTAACTTCTATTATCACAATTGATTTAAAAAACATAACAGATGAAGAATTTAGAACTTTATCAGTAGAAAGAGCAAAAGAATTATTACAAGCACAAGCTACCAAAATTACTGCTATCGAAAAATATTTTACAGATGCAGAAAAAAATTGGGCACAAAGCAATTATGGAATCAAATATGAAAAAGACAAAGAAGCTGAATTGTCGAATTATTTTACCAATAAAATGAAAGAATTGGAAGAAGATGTAAACATCAATTCGTACAAAGCAGAATTAACAAAACTACGTAAATTTGATGCCTATGTTTCTTATTCAAGCAGTTGTGTGATTGGAAAATGGGTAAGTGGTGATTCTAGTTGCCATAAAGAAAATTATCAACTTGCTATGAAAAATATAGATGGAGAGGATACAAGCTATATTACAGAAATTACAACACATGATGAAGAAGTAACTAATGATAAAATTTTAAAATTGTTTTCAAGAATTGCCAATGCTTCAGAAGACGACGTAAAATCATACATGACTTTACCAGAATTGTACAAACTAAATATGTCAGAAAACTTAATTGAGAATATTGACAAAATTGCTGACTTGAAAGAATTAAGAGAATTAAGCATGGCACAAAATGAAATTGTAAATATCAAAGATATTGATTGGACAGCAATTAGACACTTGCATACGTTAGATTTATCATTCAATAATATTAGTGATATTAAAGTATTAGAAAACATTGCAAAATTAAAAAAATTAAATGTTGCGAAAAACTTGATTAGCGGAAGTCTTGACTTCACAATCAAAAATATTGACCAACTAGAAAAATTGGATTTATCAGATAACCAAATTGATGATATCGAAAACTTTAAAAGTCAATTTGAATTTATGGTAAAAGAATCTGGCAAAGATATTAATGAATACATCAAAGATGTCATTGCTAAGAAAATTTCATTAGAAAATCAAAACTTAACAATGAACATTAAACCACAATCAGGTAGCACAAGAATGAAGGTAGAATTGCCAAAAATATTTAGACAATTAGAAGAAATTGATTGGGACAACACAAGTTTTGGAATCAATAGTTTATACGGAAATGCAGCAAGTGACGGAAGCTACGTTATCTTAGAAACAGCTGTTTTAGGAAACAGAGATGCTGTTGTGACCGTCCTTGGCGGAATTGGTAATGGTACAAATTGCACAATTCAATGCGCACAAAATAATAATACTGGTAGTGGTGATATCGAAATCGATAAAATTCAAATCAATGTCAATACAGAATCTGGAAGCAGTGTCTTGTCTGTTGCCGCTGTAAATGATGTGAATTATATCGTTGTAGCAAAAGATACAAAAGTATCAGATGTTTTGAAAGATGTTACTTTAAACACAGATGCGTATGAAATGGTCATCAAAGATGCCAAAAATGAAAGTGTGGTTGGTGCTACAGATACTGTAAAAACAAACCAAATGATTGTTGTAGATGCAATTTCGAAAAATGCGCAATGTAAAATTGTCGTAAAAGGAGACGTTACAGGTGACGGAAGCGTTGAAATGGGAGATATTTTAAAATTAAATCAAGGACGAAATGGAAAGATTACCTTAAATGATGCAGAAAAGCTTGCTGGTAACGTAGCAGGTTCAGATGACAAAATTGATATGAGCGATATTTTAAAATTGAACCAATACAGATTAAATAAAATAAACGAATTGTAAAAAATGGAAAAAGCCCAGAAAGTGCTGGGCTTTTTTTAGTAAAAAGACAAAAAGAGGAAATTGTCTTGATAAATGCTTGACTTTGGAAAAAGATACATATATAATATTTAAGAATAAAACAATAATAAGATTAATTGGAGGTAACAGATGAAAAAAGTTAAAAAAGTAGTTTTGCTGATAATACTTATGATAATGCTAAGTCTTCACGCCAGTTCGCTTGCTGCATCAGGAAGCGCAAGTGGCAAAGTAACGTTAACGCCATCAAAAACAGAAGTAGAAAGTGGCGAGGAATTTTCCGTTACAATCTCACAAGAATGCAGTGATGGAATCATCGGTTTTGAAGCAGCATTAGAGTATGATACCAATCTATTCGAATTAAAAAAAGTAAATACCCTCAATGATTGGGTTTATTTAGGCGAAGGCACAAAGCTAGACGCCATGTCAAATGAGGACAAAAAATCTGGTGAAGTCATGAAATTAGATTTTGCTGTAAAAGAAGGTGTAGCAGAAACAACCAGTCCAATCAAAGTAAACCAAATCAAATTATTTAAAACATATGATGACAAACTAGAAATAGCAGAACAATCTGTTTCCATAAAGGTAAAGGGCAAAGAAGAAGACAAAAAAGACGAAGAAAAAACGCCAGTATTATCCAAAATTGCGATTACCAAAATCCCAAATAAAATCGCTTACACAGAAGGCGAATCCTTTAGCACAAATGGAATGGTTATCACAGCAACTTATGATAATGGGACAAGCAAAGATGTAACAGATTATAAATATTCGCCAAATGGTGCGTTAAAGGTAGGAAATAATTCCATCAACATTTCCTATACAGAAAATGGAACCACAAAAACAACCACGCAGTCTATAACAGTCAAAGCAGCAAGCGGTACACCAAGTGGTTCAGACAATAAAAATAATGCAAATACAAACACGAATACCAATAACAATGGAAGCAATAATTCGAATAATAACAATAATAAAACACAAAACACAAATACTAACAACACAGCTAACACAGGAAAAAATAACACAAATACAACTAACAAGACGAAAAATACGTCAGCAGACAATACAACAACAGGAACAAACTTACCAAAAACAGGTGGAACCTCCAATATCGTACTAGCCATCGTCGGTGTTTTCATTGTAATTGGATTTGCATGTTACTTCGGTTACCGAAAATATAAGGAAATATAATACCAAATGACGAGATTTAAAATGCCAAAAAAGACAAATTACAAAAATGTAGTTTGTCTTTTAAATTTCTCTTATTTTAGGTTGAAATTCTGGCAAGAATAGTATATAATACTCACAAAGAACTGATGATTTGAATAAATTATAGTAGAAAATCCACAAAATGGAAACAAACTGTGGAAAAAAGAAAGGAGAAAATTTTGCAAGTAAAAATACAAAACTGGAACATAGACTATGAAGTCATGGGAGAAGGAAACCCAATCATATTGCTTCATGGCTGGTTGTGTGACAAAGAAACCATGCGACCAATCGCCAATGGTCTATGCAACAATTTCAAAGTATATTTGGTAGATATTGTCGGTTTTGGAAAAAGTGATTTGCCAGAACACCCGCTAAAAACCAACGATTTCGGCGATTTTTTAGCAGAATTTGTGAACAAATTGCACATTGAAAAACCAATTTTAATTGGTCACTCCAATGGCGGAAGAATGATTATCAATGCAGTTGGCAGAGGAATTGTGGATGCGAAAAAAGTTGTTTTGTTAGATAGTGCAGGCTTAGTTCCTAAGCGAAAACCAAAATATTACGTAAAAGTTAGTATTTTCAAAGCAGGAAAAATCATTTTAAATAAATTGCCAGACGTAGGTGGCATCAAAAACTTCAAAGAAAAGTTGCTAAATCACGTTGGTTCAAGTGATTACAAAGCCTCAGCGCCAGTGTTAAGAGAAACAATGAAAACTATTCTAAACGAAGATATGACGCCGATGTTGCCCAATATCAAAGTTCCAACCCTGCTCATCTGGGGCTCAAATGATACCGACACCCCAATTGCAGATGCAAAAAAAATGGAACAACTCATTCCAGACGCAGGGCTTGTGGAATACAAAAACTCTGGTCATTTTGCCTATTTGGAAAATTTACCCAATTGCATTGCTGTCTTAAATGAATTTTTCAAAAATGACCAATAAAGTAGAAAGGAAGAAACTATGCAAACCATATTCGTTAGTCTAAACCTATTCTTATTTCTAATTTTCTTTTACAAAATCGCGCGCGAAGGGCTTCACATTTTGCAATTAGAAAATTATTACAACGACAGATATGTCGTATGGATGAAACGTTGTCGCAAAAAAGTATGGAACATCAGCAACATCGTTTTACTTGCTATCCCGATTATTTTGCTGATTTTCCGTTACGATATTTTCGCCTTAGTGATTAACATTTTTGTGTATTTGATATTAATTGCAACATCCAAAAGGGCGAAAGAAAAAAAGGCATTTGTGGTCACAAGTCGCATCAGAAGAATGTATGTTACGTATTTTCTAATATATTTAGCTATTGTTTTGGTTGCCATCTTGTTTAACTTCAAAATTGCAATCATTGTAGCAGACATTTTTTCAATGTTGGCATACAGTTTCGTCTATTTGGTAAATCTCATCAATCGACCAATTGAAAAAAGCATTCGCAAAGGATTTTGCACAAAAGCAAGCAAAAAATTGAAAGAAGTGCAAGGCTTGAAAGTCATTGGAATCACAGGAAGTTACGGAAAAACCAGTACGAAATATGCGATTAATACAATTTTATCGCAAAAATTCAACACATTGATGACGCCAGAAAGTTATAACACAACCATGGGAGTTGTTCGTACCATCAATGAAAAATTAACGTCTACGCACCAACTTTTCATCTGCGAAATGGGTGCCAAATATGTGGGCGATATCAAAGAAATTTGCGATATTGTGCAGCCAGAATGTGGTGTTGTAACAGCGATTGGACCACAACATTTGGACACTTTCAAATCCTTGGATAATGTCCGAAAAACGAAGTTAGAATTGGTAGATGCGCTTCCAGCAAAAGGTTTGGCGTTTGTCAATTGGGAAGATGAAAATATTCGAAACTCGAAACTTCCGAAAAACGCCATAAAATTTGGTCTAAATAAAAATGCAGACTACTACGCAACCAATATTAACATCAATGAACGTGGCTCTACGTTTGAGGTTGTACTACTAAACAAAGAAAACATTGAAATCAAAACGAAATTGTTGGGCGAGTTAAATATTTTGAATATTGTCGGCGCTGTGGCAATTGCTGACCAGTTGGGCATGACGGCGAATGAAATAAAATTGGGTGCCAGATATTTAAAGCCAGTGCCACACAGATTGCAGTTAAAGCAAAATCCGAATGGAAGCATCATCATTGACGATGCGTATAATTCCAACGTAAAAGGCGCTAAAATGGCGTTGGATGTGCTAAAATCGTTTGAGGCGAAACAACGTGTATTAATTACGCCGGGAATCGTTGAGTTGGGCGATAAAATGCAAGAAATCAATCGTGAATTAGGGCGCAAAGCAGCAGAGAGTGCGGATTATGTCATTTTGGTTGGCATTGAACAAACGTTGCCGATTTTGAAAGGATTGCAAGATAAGCATTATCCAAAGCAAAATACATTTGTTGCGAAAAATTTGGATGAAGCATTGCAGGAAATGAACAGAATTGTGAGCAATAACACGGTTGTATTATTAGAAAACGACCTACCCGACAATTATCTGTAGGGGCGATTATCAATCGCCCGCCCATGACGAAAAACAACGTAGGGGCACGGGGTACCGTGCCCAAATGCCCAACCCTACATTATATCACATTTCCCCAATTTTGTCAAATTGACATTTTAACGAAAATGTGGTATAATAAAAGATTAGGGCAAAATTACAAAAACAATGTAGGGGCAGGGTTCCACCCCTGCCCCTACAGAAAGGAAAATGAATATGAAAATTAAATTAGGAATATTTTTTGGCGGGAAATCCGTTGAGCATGAAATTGCGGTAATCACCATGTCGCAAGCAATTTCTGCATTGAATCCAGATAAATATGAATTGGTGCCAATTTACATTTCCAAAGAAGGCGTCATGTATACAGGTGACGATTTGCTAGATTTGTACCAATATCGAGACATGGAAGTTTTGTTAAAAAGAAGCTACAAAGTTGCCGTTGTCAACGATGGAACAGGTGTAAAAGTCATTCGTTGCCCAGCGCCTTTAGTTGGAAAAAAGGTACTAAATACGATTGATGTCGCTATTCCAATCATGCACGGCACAAATGGCGAAGATGGCACCATGGCAGGATTTCTAAACATGTTAGGAATCCCATACGCGGGACCAGATATCTTGGCATCTAGCATTGGTATGGATAAAATTTTGATGAAAAAAGTCTTGAAGGAATCTGGTCTTCCAGTTGTAGATTACGTGTCTTTTTATAGTATGGAATACATAAAAGACGACGACAAATATTTGAATCAAATCACCGAAAAACTTGGTTTTCCAGTGATTGTAAAACCAGGAAATCTAGGTTCAAGTGTGGGAATTAAAAAGGCAAATGACAGGCAACAATTGGAGGAAGCAATTGAATTTGCGATGGAATTTGCAGACCGCGTGATTGTAGAAAAAGCGGTCGTGGATTTGAAAGAAATCAATTGTTCTGTGATTGGAAATATTACGGAAACACAGGCTTCCGTATGTGAAGAGCCATTTTTCTCTGACGAGATTTTGAGTTATGCGGACAAATACATGGGCGGAAATGGCAGCAAAGGAAAAGCTGGAATCAAAGGAATTTCGGGCGCAAAAGCCGGAAATTCGAAATTGAGCGGAGGAAAGGGAATGGCAGTGTCAGACAAAAAATTGCCAGCCGATATTCCAGATGAAAAAAGAGATGAAATCCAAAAATTGGCGCAAGAAACCTTTAAAGTTCTAGGCTGTAGTGGAGTTGCGAGAATTGACTTTTTGATGGATACCCAAACCGAAAAAGTCTATGTCAATGAAATTAACACTATTCCAGGCGCGTTATCCTATTATTTATGGGAAGCCAGCGGAAAAACGTTTGAAGAAGAAATGGACCAAGTCATTGAAATTGCGTTAAAAAGACATCGCGAGCGCGAAAAATTAACCTTCTCATACGACCAAAACATTTTAGCCATGCAAGGTGGTCCAAAAACAGGAAAAATGAAATAAAAACCGTAGGGGCGACTATCAGTCGCCCGCTGTATAAAAAATGTATTTTTACGCGGGCGATTAATAATCGCCCTACAAATATGTTATCGGGTAAATGAAAATAGCCAACATCCACCCAATTTTTGAATTATTTTCTATAGCATATTGGCAAAATAAAAAATATGTGTTATAATACGTCTATAATAAAAGGAGTGAGAGTATGTTTCAAAAATTAGAGGATGTAGAGAAAAGGTACGAGGAATTAAATCAATTGATTAGTGATTCTGAAGTAATTGCTAATCAGGCAGAGTGGCAAAAATTGATGAAAGAACACGGTGCAATGCAAGATGTTGTGGAAAAATATAGAGAATATAAAGCAGTAAAACAGCAAATGGAAGAAGCCAAAGAAATGCTGAATGACCCAGAATTAAAGGAGCTGGCAAGTAGTGATTTTGAAGAAGCCAAGGAAAAATTGCCTAAAATAGAGGAAGAATTGAAAATTTTGCTAATTCCAAAAGACCCAAATGATGATAGCAACGTTATTTGCGAAATTCGTTCTGGAGCAGGAGGAGAAGAAGCAGCGCTATTTGCGGCAACGTTGTTTCGTATGTATTCCATGTATGCAGAAAAAAAGCATTGGAAATTGGATATTGTCAATGAAAATGCTACGGAATTGGGGGGTTACAAAGAAGTTACTTTTATGATAACAGGAAAAGGGGCGTATAGTCGTTTTAAGTTTGAAAGTGGTGTGCACCGCGTGCAACGTGTTCCCGATACCGAAAGCAGTGGAAGAATTCATACGTCAACTGCCACGGTGGCGGTTTTACCAGAGGTTGAGGAAGTGGAAGTGGAATTAAATCCAGCGGATATCAGAATGGAAGTTTTCCGCGCTTCTGGTGCAGGTGGACAGCACATTAACAAAACATCCTCAGCAGTTCGTTTAATTCATGAACCAAGTGGCATTGTGGTAGAATGCCAAACGCAGCGTTCGCAAGTGCAAAACCGAGAATATGCGATGAAAATGTTGCGTTCGCGTTTATATGAAATTGAGAAAGCAAAACAAGATTCTGCGGTTGCCAATGAGAGAAAAAGTCAAGTAGGTAGTGGCGATAGAAGCGAGAAAATTAGAACCTACAATTATCCACAAGGACGCATCACAGACCACCGAATTGGCATGAGCATTTTCCAATTTGAAAGTTTTTTAAATGGAGAATTAGACGAATTAATCGACAATTTAATTGCAACTGATCGAGCGGAAAAGTTGAAAGGGAATGAGGAATAAAAGAAAAAACAAGCACCTTATTTTTAAGGTGCTCGTTAGTTTACAAAACAAATTTTTTTTATAAAATAAAATTTTGCTCATCTTGTTCATCCCCGCGTAAAGGATGCATAAGATAACTAGATGGTGCTGTTTCAATATTGCAAAAAGGATCATCAATTGTACCTTTTTCTAGGCAATAGGAAAAGATTTTTACCCAGTCTATTTCTGTTTTTTCTAGATTTTCTTGTACAATATAAATTTCATGAAAAAGCTTGCCATTTTTTTCATAATTTATGCAGATGCCGTTCTTTTTTTCCTGAATGCCGGTTGTTTTATTTGTAGTGATTAGATTGCTAACAAATTCTGGTCTATCACGATTACAACAATCAGGAAACAATAGCTCTAGAGTAGTTCCTTTTAATAGATACAAATCACGCCTGCCATTCTCTAGTTTGCCTGTCAAAAAATAGTATTGATGTTGTCCTATAGACCAAGAGAAAAAATGAAAATTGTGAACATTACCATTAAGCATAATCTCATACTTCCTGTTTTCTGTTAATAGCTTTCCTGAAAAAGAATAGATTCTGTTATCCAAAGTAACCAAAAAAGGAAGGCGAATTTTTGGCTCTTCCATTTGTGGATAAGCCTGGTAAATCTTGCTTATCTTTGCATTTGGAATACTTCCTATTTTTTTGAAACAGGATGAGTAGATAGAGACAGAACAAGCATTTTCTGATATCCAGCTATCTTCAATTAAGTAGCATTTTTCACTTGTATATTTATTATAAGCATCGGACTTATAGAAAATATGATGTTTCTCTATCTCATGAGGTGGGTTATTTAAGTGTAATAAAACTCTTCCTTTTGTATCAACAAAATTGAAATTTGGCTCAGTCCAATAAACATCTCCAATACGAACTATTTTTTTGTATTGGTTGATAAAAGCAGCAGCCTTTGAATCATTTTCAAATTCATTAAAGTCAAAATCATGAAATATATCTCTATATTTTCCATAACAAAATCCATTTTCAGAGAAAACATTTCCCTCAATGGTGGGAAAACGATTTGTGACATAATTGTAGTTTGAAAAATAAATTACAAACAAAGTTTTTGTTGAATTGAAAATCTGCCTAATACTTAGTGATTCTCTTTCTTTTTCTGTCACTTCTAGAGTGGCAAATTTTTTTAATCTACAACTGTATAATTCAAGTATAACAGTATTTTCTGTTTCTATCACCCGCTCAAAATAACAAGAACTATTAGAGTTAATATCATAATTATATCCATTAAAATGTGTCATTGTAATGGGCAATTTTCTAAAATAGACATTTTCTTCTTTCTCAATTAGAATTCCACTACTATCATAGAAACAAGCATCTCCATAATTATCTTTAACTATTCTAGACCGTATAGATGGTTGGAGAATGGTAAAACCATATTGCGAGTTAGTTATTATCATAAGCATTCCTCCTTTAATTTGCTTTGTGAAATTTTCTTCATTTTCAGATAGTTAGCTGAGATGAAGAATGTAAACTATAATGTCATATGTGGAAAAATATACCATATTTTTTGGAATTTGTCAAATGTAAAAAGGATTTTTGAATAGAAAGAATTTTCATAAAGGAAATAGATACAAAATGGGCACAGTGTCCTGTGCCCGTACATTTTTAATTACATTTACGAAGACGTTGTATGTAACAATGTTCCATATTCTCTAATTTTGTTCAAGATTAAATCCGAATTTGATACAACAGTTGCAAATTCGCTGATTGCGCTAGAAATAGAAAGGCTACGTTTGGCATCTAAGTTTTGCAAGACAAAGAAGAAGTAGTCGTCGTATTTGTACAAGGTTCCTGCAGTGGATAGTTCATCAAACACATTCGGCATAGAAATCGATAAAAAGTTTTTGAAATTGCAAAAGTCATCAAAATTTGAAAATTTGTAAATCAATTTTTTTGTATTTTGTATACTTTTTCTACGCACTTGAACACGCGTTGATTTTAGATTTTCCTTTTCAATACGTGTGACAGTGATGATGAAATTTCCATTGATTAAAGCAAGTGCTTCGATAGAAAGCTTGTAATTATCCGTGATGAAGCCAATTTCACGTTCTGCTTCGTCCAATAAATTTAAAAATAAACTTTGACTTTCGATGGAATTTGCCATAAAAGAATGGATATCAATATTTTTTTCTTGCAAATAAGAATTATTAAAGGTAATTCTGATTTTGTTCTCATTAATTTTTTCTATTTTCATAAAATAAGCCTCCTAAAACTAACAAAAAGATTTTCCTAACATCTTAATTATACTACTTTCTACGAAAAAGTAAATGCCAAATTTTTGGTAATTTATGAAGTTAATATTTATTGCATAATATTAACAACTGAGGTTGTAACAAGTAAAACTTTAACTGCCTCAGTTTAATTATATTAAGAAATATTGAAAAATGTACTAAAATCACTTGAAAAAAACAGATTATCGCGATATAATAGATAAGATTAAGTTATGCTGGGGAATTAAAATGGACGGAAAGGATAAGTATGACTGCGAAAATGAAGACTTTGCCAATGTCAGAAAGACCTTATGAAAAATTGTTGACTTATGGCGAAGAGGCGCTAAGTAATAGCGAATTATTAGCGATTATTATCAAAACGGGAACGAAGGATAAAACAGCATTAGATTTGGCAAGACAAGTAATTGCCCTAGGCTCAAAGGAAGATGCAAATGATTTGAGATTTTTACAACAAATATCGATTAACGAACTAATGAAAATTAATGGAATCGGGAAAATAAAAGCCATTGAATTAAAGACATTGGGCGAGATTGCTAAGAGAATGGCAAAACCAATTAATATGAATAAAGTAGTGATTAAGACGAAAAAGGATGTCGCCAATTTGCTGATGCCAGAAATGCGATTTGAGAAACGAGAAATTTTGAAACTGATGATGTTGAATAATCAAAATGTGGTTCAGAAAATTTTGGATATTGCAACTGGAAAAGATGGCATGCTACTTTTTGATGTCAAGCAAATTTTGGCAGAGCCAATCAAACAGCAAATTCCTAAAATTATTTTAGTGCATAATCATCCAAGTGGAGATTCTACGCCCAGCAAAGAAGATATTGAGGCAACCAAACGAGTCAATACTTGTGCGAATTTGATGGGAATTCAGTTGCTGGACCATGTGATTATTGGTGATGGAGATTATCATAGTGCCATATAAGCTTGTGAAAGGAGAATGGAAATGAATAGAAATAAGCAATCCAACATATTAGGGGGCGTGGTGACGCTTATTATATTAGTTTTGTTGATATTTCTTTCTAATGTTAATTTAGATAAAGTGTCGTTTTTAGAAGGCGTGGTTAGTTCCATTGTAACTCCTGTGCAAAGAGTGATAACGGATTTGAAGAATAAAATACAAGGAAATTCGGCTTATTTTGCGGATATCAAAAGTTTGCAAACAGAAAATGAAACCTTGCGAAATCGTAATAGTGAGCTGGAAACACAGCTACGAGAGCTAGAAAGCATTAAGGCAGACAATGCCATTATGCAAGAATACATGAATTTGACGCAGAAATATGCGGATTATAATACGATTCCTGCGTATGTCATTAACAAAGATGTTAGCAATTTCAGTAGTGATTTGGTCATCAATGTTGGAGAAAACGATGGTGTAGCAGTGAATATGACGGTGATTGCGGATAAAGGCTTGGTGGGGCATGTAATTTCCACAACTGCGAATACAGCTAAAGTGCAAGTCATCGTGGATGCAGCAAGCACGGTAAGTTGCAACATTAGCACAACAGAAGAAAGCATTATTTGCAAAGGAACGTTGGAAAATAACCAAATTTTGCGCGCATCGTATATTCCAACAGGAGCCGAGTTGATTCAGGGGGACAATGTGTACACATCTGGCTTAGGGGAAGTGTACAGAAAAGGAATTTTGATTGGAACCATCGAGGAAATCATCACAACAAGCAATGTGACAGACCGTTACGCCACGATTAAACCAGCCGTTGATTTTTCTATGGTTGATACGGTTTTAGTCATTAATAATTAACACGAAAGGATTGGAATAGAAATGAGGAAAACATCAACCATTCTCTTGTTAATCGTTACCTATTTTGTTATATTTTTTCTACAAGCAAATGTGTTTCACGGATTTACTATAGCAGGCGTAATGCCGAATTTATTTGTGATTTACATTTTGTTTATAGGGCTTTCAGCCAATGTGATGACAGGCATTTCGTTTGGCGTGATGGGCGGTTTAATCATTGATTTGATTTACGGAAAAACCATTGGCATAACAGCTTTGATGTTGTGTGTGGTTGGCTATTTGGGAGCGTATTTCGACCGCAATTTTTCCAAGGAAAATAAGATTACGATTATCATTATGGTGGCGATTTCGACGATTATTTTTGAGGTGGGCTATTATGCTATCAGTTCTATCATTTTAAAGTTTGATGTCGAGATTTTCTATTTCGTGAAAATTTTGCTCATTGAAGTGATTTATAACATATTGCTAACCATCTTATTTTACCCAATGATTCAAAAAACGAGTTATAGCATTGACCGTACATTCAAGAAAAATAATATTTTGACGCGTTATTTTTAAAAGAAAAGGGCTTTGGAGGAGGTGAGAAAAACGAAGTTCAAGAACGAGAAAACCGAATTAGAAAAGTTGAATTTTAGATTTAATGTGATATCTGTGATTGTTTATGTGATTGCAGTTGTGATATTGGTTCGCTTGTTTGATTTGCAAATCATCAATGGACAAGAGTATCGAGAGGATTCGGATACAAGATTGTCCAGAGAGTCAACAATTGAGGCGGCAAGAGGCAGTATTTTGGACCGTTCTGGCAATCGTTTGGTGAGTACGGATATGAGTTTTTCTCTAGAAATGTATAAAACTAAGGTGGATGATGAGCAGTTAAATCATTCCATTTTATTGATGACAAACATTTTGGAAAAAAATGGGGATTCCTATTTAGATACATTTCCAATTAGCATTGAGCCGTTTGAATATCATTTTTCTTCTGATGAAGAATTGGCGCAGTGGAAAACGAAATATAAAATTCCGGAGGCAGCATCGGCAGAGGAAGCGTTTTATTTAATGCGAGATAAATACAAGATTAAGACAGACGATATTCATGACATTCGTCGCATTTTAGCCATTCGATATGGTATCACAACAAAAGGATATTCCACGACAAAATCCATCGAGATTTCGAGTGAGATTTCTAGAAATAGTGCCGTGCAATTGCAGGAAAGAAGTGAGGAATTGACTGGCGTTAATATTGTCATTGAGCCAATTCGAAAATATCATGTAGGCAATTTGGCGTCTCATATTTTGGGGTATATGGGAAGAATTTCCAAGCCAGACCAAGATGAATTAGCGGCAAATGGCGACGATTATAAGTATGAGGCAGATGACAAAATAGGAAAAACAGGAATTGAAAAAGTGTTTGAGGAATATTTGCGAGGCGAAGATGGCACCAAACAGATTGATATGTCTGTAGATGGTGCTATCACGGGCGAATATACAGCCAAAGAAGCAATTGGTGGTTCAGATGTTGTTTTGACCATTGATTCGAATTTGCAATCAAAAGTGGAAGATATGTTGGAAGCCAATATCAATAAAATTCGCGCTGGCGGATTTTCAGAACAGTCTGATGCCAAAGGTGGAGCAGTTGTGGTGACAAATGTAAACACAGGAGAAATTTTAGCAATGGCAAGTTATCCAGATTACGAGCCAGGACTTTTTTACAATGGTATTAGCAATGAAAAATACAATGAATACAACAACAGTTCTTTGCATCCCTTGTGGAATCGTTGCATTCAGAATCCGTACGCGCCAGGTTCGACGTTTAAAATGATTACAGCGATTGCAGCGCTTGAGTCAGGCGTGGTTAGTACATCGGAAAGAATTAACGATAGTGGACCTTATTATACCTCTGACCCGAATTACCATCCAGCTTGTTGGTATTATAATACTTACAAAAGAGGGCATGGTCCCCTAAATGTGACAGGGGCAATTGAAAAATCGTGTAACTATTTCTTTTATGAAGTAAGTACTAGAATGGGAATTGATAATTTGGAAAAATATGCGCGTTATTTTGGCTTGGGACAAAAGACAGGAATTGAGTTGTACAACGAAAAAGCAGGAACTTTGGCATGCAGAAGTGTGACAGATAGCAAAGGAAGAAGTTGGGGCATTGGTGATACGCTGAGTGCGTCGATTGGGCAAAGTTACAATGATTTTACGCCAGTGCAAATGGCAAAATATATTTCGATGGTGGCGAATGGCGGACATAAAATTGATTTGAGTATTATCAAAAGTGTGATTCATTCAGACGGAACGCAAGTTCCAGAGTCGGAAATCAAGCAGTTTACTAGCCAGAAATTGGGGATAGGAGAAAGTAGCGGAGAAGATTTGCAGATTAATCCAGAAACGATTCAAACGGTGTTAGAGGGAATGAAATCTGTTACAACAGATGAAGGCGGAACAGCCTATTCGTTCTTTTCAGACTTTGACATTATGGTTGGTGGAAAAACGGGTTCGGCAGAAACAAGCACAAAAGACGTAAACGCATGGTTTGTGGGATTTGCTCCATTTGATAAACCAGAAATTGCGGTTGTTGTTGTTGTTGAAAACGGAAAACATGGTTCGTATACAGCAGAAGTAGTAAGAGAAGTGATTGCAGAATATTTTGGAATGAATATGCAATATGTGCAAGAAGATATGGCAGCGGAAAACGAAACAGAACAAATTCATTAGAAAGGATGTAAGAAATGTTAAACAATATTAGAATTAAGCAAACGACGGAAGAAATTATTTTGAATATGAATGTGCAAGCAGATAATACGAAAATTGTGCATGAGTTGGAGGAAAAGTTGCCGAAATTGAAGGATTTTTACAAAAATTCGAAAGTGCCAATTCGCGTAAGTGGAAAGTTGTTTACAGAGAGCGAAAGAGCGATGATTGAGAAAGTCATCCAATCTGAAATTGATGTAGAAGTGAGATTTGATGAGCCTTCTGACCTTTTAGGTTTGCATGCCATTAAAAAAACGTTTGAAGTGGAAACTGAAATGTCAGAAACTAAGTACATTTATAATTCCATTCGTTCTGGTAACAAAGAGGAATATGTTGGAAGTATTGTGATTTGCGGAGATGTAAATTCTGGCGCAGAAATTGTGGCTGGCGGAAATATTGTCGTATTGGGAACGCTCAGAGGCGTTGCGCATAGTGGTGCCAATGGAAATACAAAGGCAATTATTGCGGCAAATACAGTTGATGTAACTCAAATCAGAATTTCCAATTTGGTGAAAGAAATCACAGAAAAAGAAGAAAGATGCCCAATTTATGGTGTGAAAGATGGAGAAATCCAGAAATTAGAAAATTAGCAGAAATAAAATGAGCATCAAAACAAAATCGTAATTACTATTGGATAAAAATTTGAAACTATTTTTATCATCGAAAGAATCTAGAACAGTCAAGAGATTTGCTATCTTGATGTATTGTTCTAGTTTTTCTTTTTTGGTGTCTTCCAAATAGGGCTTCAAAGAATGCAACAGCTGATTTCTTGGATTGTTGTCATTTTTCATGTGGCTCATGATATCTTTGATTTTTAAAATCATATTGATGTCAAAAAAATCGTCTGTATTGGCACGGTTTTCCGTGCCGTTACAATCGCTATTGTCATTTGCATTGTTATTTCCCATTAGGTTATTCAAATCAATGTCTTTTTCTTTTAGAATTTCTGAAAAATTGCTTAAAAGGTCATTAAAATTTTCGTTCATATTTACTCCTGATTATCCATATTTTTCTTAATGTCAGAATTATTTAAAATTTGTTGTGCACGATAAATGTTTTTTTCCAATTCTGATTTATCCATTTTTGAAATAGCAGACAACAATTTGTTAATATCCATATTATCCATTTCGAAATCCTTCCTTTCCTTTTTATATAATAATATATGTGTCAAAATGGAAAAAAGACACAAAAAATCCAGAAAATCCAATTGTTGATAAAATGTGGATAACTTTTGTTACGAAAATGTAACGCAAATTTAATTGAAATGTAACATTCCTGGTGAACCAGTAATTTCCGTAAAAAAACTTTGTCGCAAAAACACGGAAAAAGGCGGAAAATGCCATTTTTTGCTATTTACAAAACCGCTTTTTTGCTCTAATATAGAAGAGAAATAAAATAGAATTAAAGGAGCGATAGCGATGAGATTTTCTAGGTCAAAAAAATTTGTCAGTATGTTGATTATTTTTGTGATTGTGTTTACCTATACAGGTCAAACCTTGAAAGCGATTGCAAGCACAGATGGAATCACATCAATTACAGATGGATTTTTTGCAAATTCGAATATTAAGTTGAGCAGTTATTTTGAAGATGCGGAGAACCAAAGTGATGAAAAAGTGTCAGATGTGAACGAGAAAGCGACTTTGTTGTTGGAGGTTTCGCCTGAGAAAATCGGGAAAGGATTTATCCGAGAAGGAAAAATAACAGCGAATTCTGTCGATGGAGGTGACCTTAATTTCAAATTTTCGACAATAAAAGACATCACAGAACAGGATGACTCCGAAGATAATGATAAAACTGTGGATGAAGAAGAAACAAAGAATGAAATTGAAAATGAGATACAAAGCCAAAATACAATAAACGAAAATATGCAAGAGCAAGAAACGGAAGAAGAAGCACCGGAAAAATCGGTACAGTACATAGATATAACCAGTCGATCCAGTGAACCAAGAGAAGAAAGTCAAGAGGAAGACGAACAAGAATCCGAAGAACAAACCGATGAAGCACAAGAAGAGGAATTGGTAGACGAAGAAAAAATCATTCAAGAAATGTTGAATACAGAAGAGAAGGAAGAAACTTGGGGAAAACATCAAGTTCAATTATTGTCAGACAATGAGATTGAAGTAAAAAATGTAGTCGACAAAATTAGAATTGAAGTAGAAATTGAGTATTTGTCAAAAGAAGAAATTACTCCAGCGAACTTGTATCAAAAAGTAGGAATTGACTTTGAGGCAAAATATATTGATGTGAATTTGAAGGAAACCGAAGAAAGTGTTCATAATGAAATTTCGATTGGTTGGTGTTATCATAAAGACATCGAAATGGCAAGTGAATATACAAAATTTTCGGCATATCAAGTTGGCGAAAGACAAGGCAGCATTTTGGAGAACAAAGTCACGCTAAAAAGAGAAACAGAAGATGAAAATTATTTGCCATTGAAAAGTACAAGTTTGGAAATCACAGTGCCAATGTTAGAAGGAGAAAAACCAAGTAGCGTTAGCATTGTTGCGAATAAATTGATGGCAAGCAAAGGGCAAGACACAGGAGCCGTAGAATTTACAGAAAACGATTGGAACTACAACCAAGATGACGGAAAAATTACCATTCATACCAACAATGATAAAGACGGTTTGGCTGTGAATACATTGGGAACGGATGAATATGTAATTGTTTACAAATACGACCGATTTGTAGAAGAAGGCAATTATACATTTGATAAAAAAGTTATGGTAATGGCAGAAGAATATAGTAGCAATGAAAATGGTAGTTTGGAGCAAACGTTAGAAGATAGTCAGGAAATTCAAGCAGTGATTGGTGACATGATTAGCTATAACATCAGCACCAGTGGCGACGCTGTTGGTAAAGGAAAAATCAACGCGAATTACAATCAAGAAACTGCATTATACGAAACAGAATTTACGACAACGGTTAATTTGAACATTTTGACAAATGATGTTTTTGAAGAAATAACAGTGGATACAACAAAAGAAAATTATTTAGATGCTGCCCAAACAGCTTTTGAGACAAATGATATTTATTATAAAAAAATAAAATTTAATGATAACGAAATTCGTAATATTTTGGAGCATGGTGGTAGCATAGAAATCTACAATAGCAACCGAGAATTGTTGGATATGTTAAATGCAGAAACAATTGAGGCGCACAAAAATTGCGAAATTAATTTGGAAAGCCATCCAAATGGCGTTTTGGTAGTGTTGAAAAATGTCAGCATTGACCAAAATTTGAGTATTGAATATACAAAAGCGATTGGAAAATCAAATTACGACAAAGCTAGCTTTAATACATTTCGCGAAATCGAAAGCAAAGTAACAGCGACAGTGAAATATCCTGAGGACGAAAATGTGTACCATTTATCAGAAATAAGTGTTAGAAAAGCGATGGAAAGTAGCAAAACCGTAGCAAGTCTGGTACTGAATAACAATATTTTGAATACATTGAGCAAAAACGAAAACGTACAGATGAAAGTCGAATTGAATAATGATACTGAAGATAGCGACTTATATGTGAACCCAAGTTTCGAGTTGGTATTTCCAGAGTATGTCAAAGAGGTTCAAATTCAAGACATTAATTTGGCTATAGCAGAAGGATTGAGTGTTGCGAATTATCAAACTTATTTGGAAAATGGCATCGTAAAAATGAAAATTGATTTAAGTGGCGTGCAAACAAAGTTTAGCGAAAGCACATTGACACATGGAACCAACTTGCTAATCACGGCTGACATCACAGTAGACGAATATGTGCCAAGCAGAAAAGACCAAATCAAGATGTATTATTACAACGAAGGTGTGACGAATTATGATGCGCAAACAAAATGGATGGTTACCCAAAATATTCCAGAGGGAATTTTGCGAGAAACCAATGGGTTTGAGGTGGCAATGATTCAGTATGCTGCACCAAGCGGATTTGTGACAGCAAATGCAATTTTTAACTATGATGGACAAGGAGCAAATGTGAAGTCTATTCGTCAAGGAGAAAAATTGCGTAAACTTGTAACAGGTGGAGAAGCACATATTGCGACAATGGAATTGTATGTGGCTAATAATACTGGAAATGATGGCACCGACGTATACTTTATGGGAAGAGTACCATTCCAGGACAACTATGATGCAATTACAGGAAAAGCATTAGAAACTACAGTTAACACACAAATGGTTTCTGGCGTGATGGCAGATGAAAAAAATGCTAATGTAGCAACTATTTATTATTCAGTAAATGAAAATGCAACTGCAGATTTAGAAGATAGCAACAATGCATGGACAACAGAACCAGACAATATACGTGATGTAAAAACATACTTGATTGTGGTAGACGGAAATGTAGCTGCAGGAAATGCTTTGCGTTATCAGTATGACTTTGAAATTCCAGCTAACTTGGAAGAAAATGCAGCAATTTACGGAAGTTTTGGTGCTGTGTATAATGGCGGAGAAACTTCTGTAGCAGATAAAGTTGGATTAAAAACAGATATACGCATTCCAATTCGTATGAAAGTCACTTCTGATTTAGAAGAACAGGTTGGAGAAAATCGATTTGTGAATTACACAGTTAACGTAAAAAATGACGGAAGAATACCATTGAAAAACTTGACTTTTACGAATGCAATTCCAGAAGGAACAACATTATACGAAAAAAGCACCGATAGTTATGCAGGAAATCAAGGATATGTTCAAAGAGATTTAACGGAATTAAAATGGAATGTAGCTGAATTGAAGTCAGGAGAAACTTGGCAAGAAACATATCGTTTGAAAGTGGAAGCGAATATGGCAGGAAAAACGATTAGTAATAGCTTTTTTGCACAGATGGATGATTTAACACAAAAAAGTAATGTGCATGAATTAATCGTAACAGCAAATCCACTTGATATCGAAATGAGTCAATCAGCAGAGGAAGTTTCTGTTGGAGAAGAAGTGATATATCGTGTCAATGTAACGAACACAACAAATCGAACAGAGAAAAATGTAAAATTAAAATATACCAATCCAGAAGAATTACATGTTAATTCAATAGCACAAATAAACGATGAAAATTCAGAATTTACGGCCAGTGAAGGAAGTACAGAAAATGTTTATATTTTTGATGCATTAGAACCAGGTGTCACAAAAACAGTATATATCAAACAAACAGCGAAAAAAGAAAATACGGAAGGCGTTGGCTCTAAAGTGACAGTGGAATTGGAAGATGGTACAGTAGGCACAAATTCAGAAGTAAGTTTGAAAATTAATGCAATTCGATTGAAAATTTCGCAAACAGCTGATGTGGAAAATGCAGAAGTACAAGCAGGAGAGGAAATAGACATTACCTTAAATATTGAAAATATTGGACAAATAGACGCAGAAGAAATTAAGGTAACAAGTATGTTATCTGAATATTTAGAGCCAGAATTATTAGAAAAAGTTGGCGGAGGCGGAAGTTCTATGTTTGGTTATGATGATCAAGAAGTCAACACAAGTATTTATCTAGATGCTGGAGAAACTTATACAGTGACAATAACAGCTACTGCAAAAGAAAATTGTGTAGGAAAAAAGATTAAAAGTAAGTGGAAAATTTCACAGGAAGATATGCCAGATATGGAAACAGACGAAATGAAAATTAAAATTGTAAAGCCGAAAAAAGAAGAAGAAGAAAAAGAAGAATCAAAAGATGGTTACTCAATTTCAGGTACAACTTGGATTGATACCAATCAAAATGGCATAAAAGATGAGGAAGATTCTTATGGCGGATATGCACAAATGCAATTATTAAAAGACGGAAAAGTTGTGCAAGAAACAACAACTGACCAAGAGGGAAGTTATGTTTTTACTGGACTTGAAGAAGGGAATTATAGGTTAGTTTCTAATTACGATAAAGATACGTACTCAACTACGTCATATGATACAAAAACAGTAGAAGGTCAAGTCAAGTCAAATGCATATGAAACAACAGAAGGTGTTGCTGTAACAGAAAGTATTGGCGTTAGTAAGCAAGATGTAGAAAATGTCAATATTGGGTTGATTGAAAAAGAGAAATTCGATTTTACCATTACACAAAGTATTGCAAAAGCAACGGTGAATGTGAATGGCAAAGAAAAAGAGTACGATTATGATGATTTAGATTTGGCAAAACTTGCGATAAAACCAAAAGATTTGGAAAATGCCATTGTGAAAATTCAATACAAAATTCGTGTAAGCAATGTCGGAACGGTTGCTGGAAAGGTTTCAAGCATTGTTGACTACTTGCCAAATGGCATGATGTTTAACGAAGAGGAAAATCCATTCTGGGTGCGTGGAACAGACGGAAACTTGTATTATTCAGGCTTGAAGGATACGACAATTGCAGCGAAGGATTTTCAAGATGTAACATTAATTTTGCAAAAGAAAATGAGCAGTGACAATACTGGAATTGTAAGCAACAAAGCACAAATTGCAAATACAGAAAGTAACACACGTTTGGTAGAAGCAAAGAAAAATAATTTAGCTTCCCAAGAAACGATTGTGACAGCGAAAAAGGGTGAAGGTTTAGTGATTACAATAACAGGAATTAGTATTCTTTCATTAATTGCAGGTTTTGGATACTTAGTGAAAACTGGTTATTGGAAAGATAAAGTGTGGATAAAAAAGGTGTACAGATAGGAGGTGAGTAAATGGAGAAATTTAGTTTAAAAATAGGATTGATTTTGGCATTGCTTATGCTTATGATGATTCCTTTTGCTAGGCCAGCAGAAGCTTATAGTGGAACAACAAAGATAATCGACAGAATAAACGAAGCGCAAAAAACAGTAAGCTCAAAAAGGCATAATGCTAATACACCAATTGATGGTAAATTTTATTTTGGTTACAACTTATTATTTAATACAGGAATTTATTGTTTGGATCA
The DNA here is from genome assembly GCA_947649935.1 of uncultured Clostridia bacterium. Classification (GTDB taxonomy): domain Bacteria; phylum Bacillota; class Clostridia; order TANB77; family CAG-508; genus Scatovivens. The sequence goes on along the minus strand of CANSTR010000001.1, from coordinate 86,176 downwards.
CCATGGAGCAGCTTATGGTTCAAGAACAGTACTTTTTAAGAAACATGAACAGAAGGATGATACAACAATAAGCAATTGTAATAATATGGCTTATTTATTTGGGTGTGGAAAGACTGATTCAAGTAATTATAGAACTTCATTAATACAGAATTATATTTGGCATAAACCAAGCTTAATTATTACAGACAAAAAGGCTACAGATCCATTTTGGCAGGTAAGTTATAATTTTAAGGCAATGGAGAATGCAAACAAAGTTTATAATGAGAATAAAAAAGATATAAAAGAAGGAGCCTATGCACAGATTGATAGTGATCTTAGTGATGTCGATTATGTTGTTAATGATAGTGCTTTAAAGATTCAAAATCTAAAAATGAATGACTATACTTTAGTTTATAATGAAAATTGTAGTTATGTGAATAATCGAACAAAATATAATAGCTATGCTAATGTTAAAGAAATACCAAAAAGATCGGGTCTACTGTCTGGTATTGTTGATGCAACAGTTAAAGTTTACTGCGATGGTAAATCAAAAACGTTAAAATATACAAATGGTGATTTTAAATTTACATATGAAAATGCAGAAAAAAGAAAAAAAGGATATTATGCTTTTCCAAAATCAAAGGAGAAATTTAATATCGTAATTGACAGAGATAAAATCAAAGGTATTATTAAAGATAAAAAGGCGATAACCGTTACAATTAAATTTAAATCTATAAAAGTATTAGCAGATGAAATTACGAAAGCTAGCATTTTTAAACAGATTGCTGATAAGAAAATGCAACCATTGCTTGCTGTGTCAGCTGGAATGAAAACATATTCGAAAACAAAAGGTGTGAAAATTAAGATAATACTAACAGATATTATAGAACAACCACCAGGAGATGTTAAAATTAACACTTGGATTGTAGATGTAAAAGGGGGAGGTGAAAATGGATTAGCAACTTATCATTATAAAGAAGGTGAAATCCAACATCGTGTATGGGAAGATGAACCTCATAGAGAATTACAACAAAGCAACAGAGCAAAATGGACTGAAACTCAAAAGTGGAATGATAGAGCTGTTGTAGAATGGGGAGATACCATAACCTTTAGAATTAAAATTACAAATAATTCAAATGCTGATGTAACCGTAAAAAATGTTACTTGGAAAGGTTGCAATAAAAATGGTAAATTGTGGGATAGTGAGTTAGTAAGAAAGAATGGAGGTTCTATTACTAAAGAAGTCACAATAGAAAATGTTGACAAATTTGCAAATAGTGAGGAAAAAAGAAGATTAACGGCTAAAATTGAAAAGTTTACGTCAAACGGAAAAACGATTGATTGTGGAGAGAGGTATAAATCAGAGGATTTTTTCACGTATAAAAATTACTATGTAACAGTGGATAAATACATTGACACAGTAGATGGAACACAAGCCGAATTAGGAGCTGCAAAAGATTCTGGTACACCAGGAACGATGCAAGATGAAGAAGATAATTATGGTGAAACTGGTGGGGATAAACCAGAAGGTCCAGATGGAGAAGAGAGCAAAGATATAGAGTCAGATTCAGGTGAAGTAAGGGAGATTGAGCATATTTATCTAACGTGGGATGGTGACTTTGGAACAGCTACAGATATGAAATCATATTTTTACTACTATGATAAAGATGCGGAATCAGATGAATCTAATCCAATTATTTATAGAAGAATGTCAGAAATGGCTCCAAACATTTATTTAGAAGTTGAAAATTCAGAGCCACTTACAGCAACTAGTGCCATGGAAAATATTTTTGTTAGTGAAGAAACTAAAGAGATAAATGGAACTAAGTATTATATCATTTATGAAAAAGCGAGTACAGGAATAGCATGTTATAAGGGAACAGATGGAAAATATTATTATTTTAATAAAGTTGGAGAGTTTAAAGAAGCAACAATAAAACTTGATTCAGCTCATGGAAATTTACCATATATTGTAAATGAAAAATATGTAGATGAACCAGTTCGTGATCCAGAAGATGCTTATTACTATTTTGAAATGTCAGTAGGTGTTTATATAAAGGTATCAGATTATATTGTAAATAAAGAGCAAAAAAATAAAATGTATTTTGACTATGAAAGATATTTAAATGATCATCCATACACAGATCAAATAGGAGATGGCCTTATTCCTTCAGAAGGCGAAGGCGATTCTTTGGAAGATGATAGCGATGTAACTGATGCAGCTGCTTCACTTAAGACAGACGAAAGTGGTAACGTTGTACACGAGTCAACTTACAAACATCAGTATTTTTATGAAGTAAAAGATACAAATGGCAATGTAGCTTGTTACTGGCATCCAGGTTTGAGTAAAGAGGAAAATGGACCATTTTTTATCTACAATGAAGAAGAAAAAAGATATAGTGCAGTATATGCTGAAAAAACAGGAGAAGGTAAAGAAACGCAATGGCATATTGACCCAAGCGAAGCTATTGATGATGGTAAAATTTACTTGCAAGCGGATAAAAACGGAAGTGTAATGATTGGTTCTGGTGGAGAATATCAAGAAATAAAAGACCAGACAGGAACCACTGTAAAATGTTACTTCAAAGACGGAAGATTTTATACGAAAGACAGTGATGGAGCATATCATGAAGTTGAGATTAAAGATAGTTTTGCGGGACCATATATTGGAGCAGAGGTAGAAGCAGATGGAGAAAGAGAAGATAGAACCTATAGAAATAATACGCCAGATGATACGAAACAAGAAAATCCAGTTATGGTAGAAAACGGCAACAAGGTACAGTACAAAATTGTAGTTTATAATACACAAAAGAGAAAAGACAGTTGGGGTATAGAAAAAAGGACTTATGCAGCTTTCTGGAAACCAGCAGGTGTTGTGGTTGATGTAAAAGATAGTTTGCCAACAGATTGCATTAAGTCAGGTAAAATTCATTATTCATATGAAAGTAACGATGGAAAATTTACGAAAGAAGGCGATATCAACTTTAGTAGTAATATTACATTTAAAGATGTTCCTGTGCCACCAGGTGGCTATACCACAATTACTTATACTGTTGAAATCGAATCAGATTCTGGTGAAGTGCAAGGCGAGAATAAGGCAACTTTGGATAAAGTTCGAAATGCAAATGGCAAAGAAATTGAGAAGAAGAATTTGAACCAAGCACCAGATGAGAGAAAAACATCAAGTGATTATTTTGGTGAAGGACAAATACCACAAACACCAGAAGATGAAGTATCAGGAACTGTAAAAGTTACTAGAGTACAACATAACAGCGATACTGGTGTAAAAACAACTTATCAAGATGAGGTAGGTGTTGATGAAGCCTATGCAGAATATGGAGATAGGGTTGAGTTCACAATCAAAGTTAATAATACTTATACAGCAAAAGAATCTTATAATTTTGATTGTTGGCAAGGAAAAGAAACTACGGAATTTGATAAAGCAACTGTTACAATGAGGTTGGAATTGCCGGAGGAAATTTATCAAGAGAGTAGCAAATATAAAATCTTAATTGATGGACAACAATATGACATTAATACAAGCCAAAGAACAGGAGTTATGTGGCAATTTGAGAATAGACCGGAAATTAAAGATAATGGAAAAATTACTGGTTCCTTGGATGAATGTCAAACAGGTTCTCATCATAGAACATTCTGTAGTTTGTATAGTTGTTGGACTGTTCACTATGATGATTGGAGCCATCATTATACACGTTATACAAAATCTGGAAAATCAACGACATGTAAATTAACAGATAATACAACGAAAGTGGAAATTGTTAATATTTCGAATGATAAAGATGTAGATGTAAGTAAATTAACGTTGAAAGCTTCTTTAGTAAACATTGTTTATGAACATGCTTATGGTTGGAAATATGCAGGACCATATGACGAAGAAGGATATACTTATGCAGAGCATGATTGTGGATATTCTTATCGTCACTGGTGTAAACAAGGTGAAATTTACAAAAAAACTTTTGATTATACAGCACCTTCTGCAAGTAAATCAGGCGGTTCATGTAGCACAGGTATTCATAAGTGGTCTACAAAAGATGAAGCCAATGAAGGCAAAATCATTTGGAACACAACTGGTGAAATCGAAAACAAAGCCGTAGAAAGTTGGTCTGGTGGTGTGACATTTGACCAAGCCCACTACAAAATGAACGACTACTCTCTACAAGTTGACCAATATGTCAATCAATACAACGGCGAAATGGAAACCTACAACAGAGCACATAAGTTCTCAACAGAAACCGGAAATTACAAAGTAGAGAACAATACAACAAACAAAAATTATGACGCAAATCCACAAATGGTGGAAAAATACGAGACAATGACATTATTAACAGTAGCAACCAATGTGGCGCCATCTAGCGAGGAAGATGAAAACAACACAGGAAGTCCAGGTAAATACAAAACGCGCGTGCGACCAGATATCATCTATCAAACGCTTGATGCAGGACTAAAGGTTATTCCGAACACTGTTAGAATTAAGAAAAACAATGGACAAGACATAACCAACATGTTTGTATCAACTCTGAATGAAGCAGAAAACAGAATGGAATACGTTGTGATTCAAGGAGACAATGAACTTGCAACAACGTTACTTTCACCAGGAGAAACCATCTACTATTATGTAGATGTACACGTTATAGAAAGTAACATGTCGCTTGACACGATCAGAAGCACATCTGTTTCAATGCAACTAAGTAATGTCAACCACCAGAAGGTAATTGATAGCGAATTTAGAACGGATGGTCAGAAGAAAAAGAGAATTGTGTATATTCCATTACAAAACAACGTCTGCAAGCAAAACAGCGATATTGTATCCTTCAAAATGAAAGACTTAATTATGGCAGGTACAGTTTGGGTAGATGGCGACCGAGATGGCTACAAAAATAGTGGAAATGATAAAGTAAAAAAAGATGTTGTGGTACATTTATACAAAACAACAGATGGCGGAAGCAATGGCACAAAAGTAAAAACGGTTACAACAAGGGAAGATGGAACCTATACCTTTGACCGTCAGAAAAAGACAGACAATGGAACCACGCATAACGCCTACTACATAGAATTTGAATACGATGGATTATTCTACAAAGCATCAGAAGTGTATGGCGGAGTGAACACAGGCGAAGCAGATGGAGCAGCAAATTTGGATGGAAGCACCGGAAATTATGCAGTACAGTGGTTACAAGGACATGATGATTTAACATCAACAGTGCCTTACACAAATCGCTCAGAAGGTGCAGGTCCAATCAGTGGCAAGACAGAATATATGACCGACTCAAATGCATACGAATTTGATGATGTACGAAATAGCTATGATGCAAAACATGAAAAAATGGCTTACAATGCAACGTATAATAATAGTTTGACAAAAACAGATGATTTAGCATACACCAAAAATGACCATGTAAGCAAATTAGATGAAAGAGCAACAGGCGAAAGAATTATGACGGCCAGAAGTTTCATCAAGCAAAGTTATAATAGCTCTGAAGTTAGTAGTAAAGATGCAAATAATACAAATACATTGTTCCTAAATCAATATGCAAGCTACAATAGAAAGACGCCTACGCCAAAGCCAGAAACAGAATACTTAAAATACGTTAACTTAAGTTTGGTCAGAAGAGAAGAAGTAGACTTATCAATTGATGCAGATGTATACTCTGTCAAGACGACAGTTAACGGCGAGGAAATGCAATATGTATTTGATGAAAATCAAGCTAATTCTGCAGATGATAGTTACGAAACAAAAGCAAATCCATATAAATTAGCACAAGAAAGTGTCTATAATCTTAACTTGTACAAATCTGACTACTATTATAGATACGATGATTATTATGGAAAAGAAGATTATTATGGAGAAAAAGTAGATGAGTCAGGTGGATTAATGGAATACAAATCCCCAGACAGTGAGGAAAACATAGAAGTAACGTATCGAGTTTGCGTACGAAATAAAGTACTTAATAATGATGAACCACATATGGCTACAGGACAAGACATTCCAGTCCAAACAGCATTAAACGAACTAGTGGTTTATTATGACAGCAAATTTAGAAATGCAATCAATGAAACAACGCCAGTAAGAATCAAAAATGAGAATACTGGATTGTGGGACACAAAGCAATTGCCAAATGTATATGCAAGATATTCAAGAAATGAAAGTGATTTAAATAAAGTCGGAGTCAATGGACTTAATCATGAAACATTAGACGGAACAGGTGCTAAGAAACTTGACATTAAAAATACAGGTAGTGCAGGACCAAATGGTTCGAGATTTAGCAATAACAGACAAGTAAATGAAGGCGAAAGTGGAGATACAGGATATAGCATTTTGCACTTGAGTAGTAACGACTTAGATAATGAATATTTAAGCGAAGGCGAATCACTGTATATTGATATTACATTTATTGTAAGAAAAGGTGATATCATACCTGAAGATAAAATGAATGGTGACTATCAATCTGCGTTAAAGAGGACCTTAGACATGTACAGCAAAAACGATTTAGCCTTAGAAATGGTTGCAGAAGTCGGTGGATACACAACCAAATACCGCGAAGATTATGCTCACAAAGGATTAGCAGGTCATGTAGCAGGCTTAGTCGACCGCGACTCAAACCCATCGAATTTAGAGCATATTAATGATGGACAAGCAAATAATCAAGGCGAAAACTGGAAGAGATATGAAGATGACACTTATGCTGTTGGTGTAAAAATAGGATTATATCCAGATAATACACCACCACCAGAAACACCTCCACCACCAGGAACGCCACCACCAGAAACACCGCCACCATCAACGGAACCTGCAGTAAGAAGATTAAAAGGTATGGTTTGGGATGATGCAAGGTCAACAACAGCCACGACAGCTTCGGGAGATTCTGCAACGCCTATCCAATATATTGGAAATGGACAATATATTGCAAGTGATGCAAATGATGGAAAAGCTAAAACAAATTCAGTGCTTAACCCAGGTGTTAATAATGACACACCAATTGCTGGTGTAAAAGTAACGTTAATGGAAATTGCACAAACAGCTACGGGTCAATACTATGAATACCCAGCAAGATATGCCTATACTTGGACAGATCAATATGGAGTAAAACATAATAAAGGTGAAAAGATAGAATTTGTAACAGGAACTAAAGCAGGTAATATGTATGATGGAGCAGCTCAAGGAAGTGCCTATGAAGATGGTAGTTATTTGTTCCAGAACTTCATCACAGGTTACTATATTGTAAGATTTGATTATGGCTATGATAAGAACAAACCAGAAAACATCATTTACAACGGCCAAGATTATAAATCAACACAATATTTCAACCCAAAAGCTAATTCACTTAATGAATCTTGGACAACAAAAGGTGGAAATGCTTACTATCAAGTTGGTTGGAAAAACCATGATAACATTGGCGTAAAAAGTGTGGTAAACAATCCAGAAGTAGATGTAAAAAAAGGAGCTTTATCAGTAAATTCAGATAACAGTGATGATTTCTACTACAATAAAGTAAAAGAAGCATTGCAAATTGATAACAGAGTTTCTGACGCGCAAGATGATGAAATCAGAAGATTAAACGTAAATGCCTACTCTGAAGTAACCACAACCACGCAAGCACAAGTCTTCTCAGAAACGGTTGCATTTGCACCTGAATTAACACAAAACACAGCAATGTATGCTGACAGTACCATTTTCTATGTCAACCCAGAAAATGGAAAATGTGAAGATAGAAAAATAGACTATCGTAAAGCAGAGTCATGGAATTTGAAAAACCTAGACTTTGGTATTGAATACAGACCAGAAGCATCCATCGTACTTGACAAAGATATTTCTACAGTAGAACTTGTTACAACCGATGGCGACACATTACTAAAACTATTCTTTGAAACACAAATACAGGCAGATGGTACAGAAAAGAGAATAATTAATACAACTAAATCAGTTGGACATGAAAATGTACAATTTATTCCAAACTCTGGTACAGATGGCAAAGGAAAGCAAGGTATTGTGTACATCAATATGGATACAGACATCCTAGAAGGTGCTATCATGAATGTCGAATACGAATTTGATGCAACCAACCATAGTGAGGTTGACAGGATTAATAAAAACTTGAATGATATTCGATTTGAAACTGTGTCAGGAGAAGGATTGTCAGGAATTGGCGCTACCAATAAGAAATATTCACCAGAATATAAAGTGGGAGCAACGATTAACCCTGAATTATCGAAACAAGAAAAATATAGAGAAAGAAACTATAGTGCCAATAAAACCGCATCTAAAACATTACAATTACTATATTATGCAAAAAAAGATACAGAACCTTTTAAATATGAACCAAATGAAAGTGAATTTACGGTAGAATCAGATAAACATAAATATTTGAAAAAACTAAAGAAGCCTTATCAATCTAGTGGTACTTATAATAATGTTCCAACTGGAGATGGCACAAAGAAAGAAGTAACACTGTTGGGTACAGAATATTACGGAATGTACTTAGGACAAACATACTATAGAGGTGAAGTTGGAAACAATGATGAAGTGGTTGACTTAAAAGTAGATAATTTAATGGATTATCTAGACAACAACTTAACCTTTAGTGCAACAAGCAATTCAACAGACAATCACCTATGGAGCGCAAAAAGGTCAGAAGAATTGGCAACCGTCATTGACTGGTCAATGGCAAGTGTGAAACAAGGACTTGTACCAAGTGATGTAGCAAATAAATACTATATGTATAATGTGTATGAAAAATATGATGATATTGGAAATATCGTAAAATGTTATGCTAATAATCCAAGTTTATTGTTAGACATGAATAAGCGCAAAGAGGCAAGAGCAGCTCTAGTAGATTTTAGAAAGCATATTATTTACGGTGAACTGGTAGATGCAAATGATGTAAAATATGATACAAAAGATAGAAGCAACTTATTAATGTCAGTGGATAGTAATCGAATCGGAAACAAAGCTGATGTATCACCAGGAAACAAAGAATTATCACGTTTCTTGGCTACCACTAAAAAAGTTAGTCCAATCAACACAGCAAAGAGTGATAAAACAACTGGTGAGATTAATTTAATTGCATCAAAAGTATTATCGGCAGTGGATTTGGAAGAAGGAACGTCATTAACATATGGTAACTATGCTGAGGTTGTACAATATCGATTATTAACCGGTAGAAGAACCAAATTGCCAGATGATGATATCAGAGGTGGCTTAATTGCACAAGGTCCACCAGAAACTCCACCAGATGATATAGGAAGGACAGATCCAGATCCAGAACCAGGAGAAGATACTCCAATCGGAAGGGAACCTACGGAGCCACCTTTGGACGACCCGAATCCAATTGGAAGCAATCGATTAGACCCAGATTCTCCAGAAGGTAGCACACCAATTGGAAGAAAAGAAATTACGACAGATAGTGGTGACTTTACAGAAATGATTACGATTTCACCACCAACAGGACTAAAACAAGACTAGTATAGAACCATGCAGAGCGGACAAAAAGTCCGCTCCAGGGTTCTAATCTTACAAAAGATAAGGGAAAAATGAAAAAAATTACAAAAAAATGTTTACAAAAGCGAAAATATATGGTAAAATATAAGTAAGAAGGGAATTTAAGTATATAAAAAGGAGGAATAAATATGAATAGAAAGGTAATTTTAGCAAGAGTACTATCAGTGCTATTAATGGGATTCATGATAGCAACGACTTTGTGTGTTCCAGTATTGGCAGATGATTCATTAGATCCAACTCAATTTAATGATAAAGGAAATGTTACAGAGGCGCAAGGATCGGTTCAAAATATTATAGGTGGTATCATTACAATAGCTCAAGTAGTTGGTTCTGGTGTTGCTGTTATTATGCTTATTGTTTTAGCTATTAAATACATATCTGCTGCACCAAGTGAGAAAGCAGAAATCAAGAAAACGGTTGTGATTTATGTAACAGGTGCAGTTGTATTATTTGCATCAACAGCAATTTTACAAATAATCAAATCGTTTGCAACAAGCAATATTGTTAAATAAAAATATAAAATTATAAAAATACGTTTACGTTTTGTAAGCGTATTTTTTTGTATACGGTATTGACAAAAGTAATTGATTATGATATAAATAATTCATCTTGAATCGATTCATGATTCAAAACAACAGGCAGATTCTGCCGAAATTTTCACAAAACAAAATAAATAAAAAATGAAAGGATTGATTGAATGGAATTACTAAAACCAAAAAATGACGTGGTGTTTCATTGCCTATTTCGCAAAGGAAATGAAAGCATCACCAAAGCACTGATTTCATCCATTATTGAGGAAGAAATCGATGAAATTGAACTAGACAATAACCGCTATTTGTTGCAAACATACCCCGAGCAAAAGATGGGAATATTAGATTTAAAGGCAAAATTAGATGACGGCGTCATTTGTAATATTGAAATTCAGCTGGCGGACAAGGGTTACACGGAAAAGAGATTGCTGGATTATTGGTCAAATTTGTATAGTTCGCAACTAAAAATCGGACAAAAATACCATAAACTACAAAAAACGATTATGATATTGATTGCAGACTATGATTTTGGCAGACTGAAGGAAATTGATAAAGTACATACCAAATGGCAAATTCGAGAGGAGGAATATTTCGAAAAAGTCTTGACAGAAGACCTAGAAATACATATAATAAGCTTACCAAAAGCAAGAAAGAAAAACGATAAATGTAATCAACTACTACAATGGCTAGCATTTTTGGATAATCCAAACAATGAGGGGGTAAAGGAAATGAAGAAAAAGAACCAAGATATAGCAGATGCATTGTGGAAATTGGAAGAAATCAGCGAAGATGAGAAATTACGAAAAATAGCAGAAGTAAGAGAAAGATGGGAAAGAGATGAACTTAGTGCACAGGATTATTGGAAAGAAAATGGACTAGCAGAAGGGAGAAAGCAAGGGTTCAAACAAGGAAGAGAAGAAGGGTTAGAGCAGGGACTAGAGCAAGGTAGAGAGCAAGGTAGAGAACAAGGCAGAGAATTAGGACAAAAGCAAAGTCAAATAAAAATGGCTAAAAAATTATTGCAAAAAGGTATGTCGAAAGAAGAAATTATAGAGATTACAGAATTGACAGAGAAAGAAATTGAAGAATTACAAAACAAGTAAACGGTAGGGGCGATTATCAATCGCCCGTTTTTCATATAAAGATGATCTGTACCCTACATTTCCCTAAACAAAATTTGGATTTGCAAATTGGATTAAAAAATTGAAATCAACATAAAAAATCACTGCTTTTCGACAAAAAATGGCAAAAATAATGTCAAAACGACAATATTTTTGAACAAAGCGTTGAAAAAACACAGAAAAATTCAAAGATTTTTTTGAAAAAATGTCAAAAAAAGGTTGAGAAATGAGAAAAAATGTGTTATAATAAAAGTATAAGATTCTATGAAAATAGGCATTTTTGCAAAATCTTTCTTGTAACAGAAATTTTATATTTCTAAAACAAAAGAATGCAAAGTATTATTTCCGTAGAAAGAAATTTTGCAAAGCCTTGCAAAACAAAAGATTTCATGCTTTTTAGGTCTTGACTACGAAAAAAAAAGTAGTAAAATATAAGATAAAGGATAGTATGATACAAATAGGGATATAGTTTGTTTTTAAGGAGGAAAATATGGTAAAGGTAAGAAAAGTATTGGCAATGTTTTTAATTTTCACGATGACATTTTCGAATTTTGCATTTGTAGCAAAATCATTTGCTTCCACAAGTTTCGAATCTTTATTTGGCACGACATTTATAACAGGTGCCAATGACGTAGCATTCGAAGCGTATTTGTCAAGCGAAAAGGAAGAGAAAACATCCATGGAATGCGATGTCAACAATGAAAATTTGGCATTGAAATTGAATTTGCAAGTACAAAAGAGTGGCTATTTGAAGGATGGTCAAATTCAAATCAAGCCAAAAGATGAGGAATCATTGAATTTTGCAATCAAAGCAGAAAATAAGGTAAGCGATTTGGAAAGCGTTCAAAGTTTGGAAGACAATATGCTTGTATTGAACAAAATTGAAAATTCAGCAGGAAAAATCGAAATTTTGCTACCAATTGAGTATGTGATGGAACAATATATCAATGAAGCAAAATTGAATGCCAAAACAATAGCAGTTCTTTCAGGAACGTATGTTGATAACGAAGGTGACGAACATGAAATTTCGAAAGAAGTTGAATTACAACTTGCATGGAAAGATGAAAGGGAAGCAAAAGTAGAAACTGCAGTTTCGAAATACATTCGTTTTGGAGAAAATGGCGTGATTTTGCAAACAACGGTAAAAGTTGACTGTTCAAATGAAAATCCAAATTCTTTGCCAGTGAAAGAAACGGAAGTAGCAGTTGAAGTTCCAACCATTGCAGGCATGGCTCCAACGGATGTAACAGTTGTTGCCAATTCAACAGCTGGCACCAATGGAAAAGGCGTAGGTGATATCCAATTTAAGGAAGAGAATTGGAATTATTCGGCGAGCGAAAATTTGCTAACCATCAAGCTTGAAAATCAAAAAGAGTTAGTTAATGTAAATGAACAACAAGGATTTTTGAAAATAGAAGGCGAGGAAGAAAAGCAAGAAGAAAGATATTACAGTCAAGCAGGAGTTGACGAATATTTAGTTACGTACTTATTTCAAAATGCAGATGTAGCAGATGAAATGGAAGTTACAACAAAAGCAAATGCTAAAATTACGATGTTGAATGAAAATCAAGATGAAATAACAGCTGAAAGCACAGAAGAATTTATCCTTACAGGACAAACTGGAAATATTGTATCATATCAAATAGAGAACGAAACAAAAGATGTTTCAAAAATATATGTTTATTTGAACAAAGAAAATGAATACAAATCCAAAACGGCAATTAATGTTTCTTATAAAGATATCGTAGAAGAAATTACGGTGGAAGATACGGAAAATTATTACATAGACAAAAGCGGAAATAAAGTTGCAAGTGACGATATGTATTACAAACAAGTTTCTATTAATAAAGAAAACTTTTATGAGATTTTAGGAGAAGACGGAAATATCCAATTGTTAGACACCTCTGGAAATGTACTAGCAACCATTAACAAAGATAGAGAAACAGACGAAAACGGAAATTATGTGGTTGATTTTCAAGAACGCGTTTCCAAAATTGCGATTAAAACATCAAATCCAGTGGGAACAGGAAATTTGATTATTTCCAATGTGAAAGCAGTTTCTAATGTAGGTATGTCGAATAGCGAGTATGCCAATATGGAATCTATTGCCACAGACACAGTTCAAAAAGCAAAATTTGCGTATGTGTCTGATGATGTTGAACTAGGAAATTGCACGACAAAAACAATGTTGAATGACACAACAACAGATTTCAATTTGAAAGTTGACAAAGAAAGTTTCTCAACCGTAACAACGAACTCAAATGTTGAAATGAGATTAGAATTGAACAATGATGAAACAACATCTGACGTATATGGAAATTCTACTTTCGAAATTGAAATGCCAGAATACGTAACAGGTTTGAATGTAACCAATGCAAGCATGCTTTATGGAGAAGGTTTGGAAATTTCCAATGTTGAAACATACGAAAAAGCTGGCAAGCCAGTTATTAAAGTAGATGTGCAAGGAAAGCAAACTGATTTTAATTCAGGCGTTTTGACAAATGGTACAAATATTGTGTTGAATGCAGATGTCGATGTTGACATGTATGCACCACATCAAGAAACAGCAATCAAAGCGTATTGCTATAATAGCGAAGCAACCAATTATGCAACTCCAGTGGAATATGCAATGGAAAATTCAAACGTAAATGGTTACAAAGAAGCACAAATTGAATATTCAGCACCATATGGCGTTGTTTCAGTTAACACAATGAGCCATTATGAAGCAACTGGAAAAACAGTCACTTCGGTAAAACAAGGTGACCAAATCGATTACATTGATATTTACGCAGAGGCAAAAAAGGCAACGATGGAAATTGCTGTTATGAATAATAATGACAAAGCGGTATCTGATTTTGCAATATTAGGTAGAGTTCCTTTTAAAGGTGTCAAAAATCAAGCAGGAGAAGTTTTGGGAACATCGATTGATACGAAAATGGTTCGTGGCATTGTTGCAGATTCAGCCAATCGTGGCGATTTTACCGTGTATTATTCCGAAAATGGTGAAGCAACGAAAGATTTGGCAGATGTGTCAAATGGTTGGGTTACAGATTTGGAAAATTTGGATGCGGTTAAGTCGTACTTAATTGTGCCAAATGACGAGGCGTATGTGGCCCAAGCAAAACAAGTTTTGAAATTTACGTACGAGTTTGAAATACCAGAAAATTTGGAGCACAATAGAAATATTTATGGTACATTTGCTACTTATTATAAAGAAGATAATATGGAAGAAGTATCTGAGCCAGACAAAGTTGGTTTGTCAACTGGGGCTGGACCAGAATTGTTCTTAGATATGGAAACAGATACAAAATCAGTGCGTGCATTGGATGAAATCAATGTAAAAGTCAAACTAAAAAATACAGGCGAAGATGTGGCACAAAATGTAGTTGTAACGGTTCCAGTGCCAAGTAGCACGGAATTTGTATCAGCGAAAGCAAACTTGAACATGGCAAATACAACTTATGCAGATGACGCAGTTGTTTGCACAGTAGAAGAATTGGAAAAAGATGCCGAATTGGAAATTAATTTAAAATTGGCGGTTAATCAAACGGCAGAAGAAGAGTCAGACAAAATCGAATTAGAGGCAACAGTAGATGCAAAAGACTTAGGCAGACAATTGCACCAAAAATTAGATGATGTAACCATTAAAAAATCAGAGTTTGGTATTAAGCAATATATGTATTATGACGCTCCAGAGGAGATTTTCAAGAAAGACAGAGAATTGCTAACGCTTATTACGGTACAAAATTTGAGTGACAAAACACAAAACAATTTGAAAGTAGTTTCTCAATTACCAGAGGAAATTGAGTTTGTAAGTGGTGCGGTGGCACATGGTGGAGAGGCAACATACGATAGTAATACACGCCAAGTAACTTGGGAGATTGACCAATTAGAAAGTGGCAAGAGCATCGGCATTCAATTGCGTATTAAAACAGGAGATTTGAGTGAAGGAATGACGCAAAAGAGTGTGGCAATTGCAACAGAAGTTTCAGCAGAAGGAACAGAAACGTACAAAGCACAAGATATGAAAATCAGTCTTGGAAAAAGTAGTGTGTCAATTACGCAAAATACAGAAACACCAACATATGTAGCAGAAGGAGAAACAATCAATTATCGTTTCACTGTGAAAAATGAAGGGGCTGCTGATGCGTATGATATGGTATTGACAGACATCATTCCAGAAGGTGTTGTTGTGAGAAAAATGATGTATACAATCGATGGAGAAACCTATGAAAATACCATGTCAGAAACAGGAACTGCAGAATTGATGATGACCATTCCAGGCAATTCAGAAATCGAAGTCAATGTAGAAGCTATTGCAGCTAAGCTAGGTGATGTAAAAGAAAAAACAGTTACGAATGAAGGAAAAATTTCGAGTGATTTGGTGGGCGAAATTGCAAGTAATTCTGTGACTCACATCATACAAGCAGATGAAGTAGAGCAAGATGAAGAAGCAACTTCAACCAATAACGGAATTTCGTCAAATGAAACAACGACAAATAACAATAATAACAGCAATAGCAATCGTGGGGATATTACAAGATCCTACAAAATATCAGGTACAGCATGGTTGGATAGCAATGAAAATGGCATGAGAGATGATGATGAAAACAGAATGCCAAATATTGAAGCAATGTTAGTAGATAGCAATTCAGGTATGATTAAGTCAACCATGAAGACGAATGACCGTGGGGAATATTCATTTGCAGGTGTTCAAAATGGTTCTTATTTAGTATTGTTTAAGTATGATACGGTATTGTACACAACAACAACGTATCGTAGAGAAGGCGTTGAAACAAATATCAACTCTGATGTTGTTACAACGAAAATTGAGCAAGATGGAAGACAAGAAAATGGCGCTGTAACAGATGTGATTAGTGTGAATGGCGCAAGCGTATCCAATGTGGATATTGGACTTGTGGAAGCGCAGAAATTCAGTTTAGGCTTGCAAAAAGGCATTTCGAAAGTGACGGTTCAAAATTCGCAAGGAACCAATACGACGGAATTTGACAAAACGAAGTTGGCACAATGTGCAATCAAAGGCAAATATTTAGCGGGAACGACGGTTTATATTGAGTATACATTTACGGTAACAAACAATGGCGATGTAGCAGGATATGCTTCAGAAATCGTGGATTACATCCCAGAAGGCATGACGTTCAATTCGAACTTAAATGCAGATTGGTACACAGGAACCAATGGCAATTTGTATACAAAGGCATTGGCAAATGCAGAATTGCAACCAGGCGAAAGCAGAGAAGTAAGACTTGTTCTAACAAAGCAGATGAGTGCAGAGAATACAGGAATTGTAAGTAACACAGCAGAAATTGCAAATGATTACAATATTTATGGTATTTCTGACCACAATTCAAAGCCAGCCAATAAGGCACAAGGCGAAGATGACATGTCAACCGCTGACATGATTGTGACAGTAAGTACGGGTGAAACCTTGATTTATACATCTGGAATCATCATTAGTTTGATGATTGGTAGTGTGGCAGCATTTGCAGTTTATGGAATTGTAAAATCAAGAAGAAAAGGAGGTGTTTAAGTCTATGGCCAAACATATAAAAAGAATTTTGATGCTGTTGATGATGTCATTTATTATGATAATGGCAACACAAAAGGCATATGCAGGATTTCTTCCTAATAAATGTTTTAATCATAATCAATATGGTACAACGATGACAATTGGTTTGGAAGATTTGGAGTCACATGTTAACTGGAACATGCTTTGTAATCAGCATGGTGCTCCATTGGTAGGCTCAGGTGCCAACTTTTATGTAACGAATACAATTCTTTGTCGACCACAAGAAGCGTTTATTTTAAGTATGATGGAGGAAGGGATTAACTCCTATGGTGCACCAGGACGTTATCGACCAATTCAACAGGCTTGGTATAATATAAAAGGACAATATTGGGAAAATGAATTAGCACAAACGGCAAAAGCTTATCAAGCTTTTGTTAGAAGAATTGCAAAAGGAAGTGTTTTAGATAGAAGTTCTTTTGTGGATGCAATTGATGATGAAACAGGACTTACTCTTAAATTTCCACAAGTGAAAGATAAAAAGGACTTAGTTTCTTTTAATGTATTGGATGAAAAGGGAGAAGTGACAAGTGAGTCAACACATAAATGGGCTGAAAATGTCAAAGTGGAAACAATTGATGAAACAGGAAAGCTTCAAATTGGTCCATTCTCAATTAAATATGTAGAACAAAGTTGTAATGGAGTAGATTTTGGCGCAATCAGCGGATTTGATATTTATACAGATAGCAGTGATAAGCCAGTTGCAAAAGAAGATTGGGAGTTTCGATTTGTGGATCGAAAAGATGGAGATGACTATGCATATCCTCATGCAGATGAAGTATTCTACATTTTGTTAAAACCAATCGAGAATGCAACGATGTTTACGAAAATGGATATTGATTACAAATATTTGGTTGCAGGTGGAACGTATGAATTATTGGACGGAACATTCAGTGACGAGTTACTTGGCAATTTACCACAACAGGAATTGGCATTGACGACGTTTGCTGCAAGATGGTATAAAACAGTAAAAATTGAGGCTGGAAAACCAGGAGATGATAATGATGAGCATAGTGGTAGTCTTGTCATTAAAAAGGTGGCTTTGGATGAAAATGGAAAAGAGTTGACAGCTGACCAAGTCAAAGAAATGTTTTCTGAATATCAATATTTTACATTTGGTGTGAAGTTGAAATATGCAGATGGAAAAGAAGAAACACTTTATACAACAGCAAGAGCAGGAGAATCTGTTAAGGTAGGACCAATTAGCTGGAAAGGTGATATTGCTCCAACTTATGAGATAACAGAGCCTGATTTAAAAAATAAAGACTGGAAGTTCGTAAAAACTGAAAATGGTTCAGGTTCATTGCAAGCAGATAAGACAATTGATTCAGGAATTGTAGTGACAAACCAGATTAGTGATACAGCAAAACATGAAAACAATATTAAACTTAAGAAATCAATTAGTGGTGGCGTAGCAGATAAAGATGAAACCTTTATGTTTAAGGTTACAGTGACATATCCAGATGGAAGAGAACCGGATGAAGATGTTGTCGTTATTGTTGTACCAAAAGGACAAATGACAGCAGAAAGTACATCGAAAAGTTTCGTTTGGTATGGTGATAAAACGCCAACTTATGAAATCATAGAGCTTGAAACAGAAGATAGCGCACGATATCCAAATGCATATATTACGCCTGCAAAAGGAACTTTGAATGGTGGAACATCACAGTTAGAAGTATTGGCAATGAATCATAACATCGATAAGCAAGAACATGTTGGCTTTTTGACTGTTGAAAAAGCATTATTGGAAGGTCAAGTAACAGCAGATACCTTTGATTTTAGGGTAACGGTTAATGGAGTTTCTAATGTAGAAGGTGGTAAAGTTTCTTTTGATGTCTATGATGTTAGAGCAGGAGAGAAAATAGGTCCATATGGTTTTGTATGGAAAGGTGATACAGCTCCAACGTATACAGTAGAAGAAATTAATGTCAAAGATGCGGAAGCGAAAGTTAGCAAGATTGAAGCAACCGTTGTTGGAAAAGATGGAAAATCTGTGGCAGCAGGTAAACAAGCAGGAAGAAAAATAGAAGGTAGTTTGGTGGCAGACGGAACAGCGGATATTCATGTCAAGTTCACGAACGATATGACAAAGCATAGTGGTGGTTTAAGAATTGAGAAAGATATCGAGACGACCGAAAAGATTAGCAAAGAAACATTGGCTAGCGAAGGTGCGAAGTTTGATGTTGAAGTTGTGATTAAAGGTACTTTCGTACATAATGGAAAAACGTATCAAAATACAACAGAAGTCATCAAAAAATCGCTTCCAGAAGATGGAAAGTGGGCATTTGATATTTCAGATATTGTTTGGTATGGTGATTCTGCACCAACTTACACTGTCAAGGAGACCAATATGCCAAAAGGTTGGCGTTTAAAAGGAATTACTTATAGCGATATTGCAGATAAAGCAGCGACAGAAGGACATAGTTTGATTGATGGAAAAACAGTGAGTGCAAAAATTATCAATGAATTGCCTTCTTTGTTGATTATTGATTTGACATTCTCGATGGCAGGTATCGTATGGGTTGACGAACCACTTGACAATAAAAATGCAGATGCTTACTATGGAGAAGCAAATGGTGTTTATGACGAGGGTGAAACTTTGAAAGAAAACACAGAAGTGACAGTTTATAAAGTTGTTTATGATAAAAGTGGAAAAGAAGTTTCAAGAGAAGTGGCAAAAGCATACAAAGATACTTCGAATAATGAAATCGCATTTCCAATTATCACAAAGTCAGATGGTAAATGGCAAGTGCCAAGGATTAATGTTCCATCGGTTAGCGAGGAGCAACAAAAGAATGGTTATACAGCAAGATATGATGTGGAATTTGTATATGACGGGCAGACATATGAACCAACAGAATTTTTGTCCTACCAAATTAAGGGTGACACAAGAACGAAAAATACTGGCTCAAATGCAGAAAAAGCCAAAGCGTATATCAATGCAAAAACTTCTGTAAAAGATAGATATGCACGTGATTCGATGGCGTTAGCAACAGAAGCAAATGCCAATCGTGTGATTACGAATGTGGCTGGAAAGTCAGAAATTAATGCGAATGGTGATTCAACAGGTACAGTAACATTGGCAGATGGAACAACCGCGGATGTTAATTATCATGCAGAAAATGCAGGCGCCGAATATCCAGTGCAATCTGGTTTGATTACGACAAACAAAGATGGCTTAGTACAAGACATTTTCCGTGCGACAGCGAGAACTTCTGTAGAAGGCTTGACCGTTCCATTTGATGTAGATGGTTATGATGGAAGTGTTTTGACCAATACAGATACAAAAGTGACAGATAAAGGAATTGAGAAAAGTTATAAATTTACAGCAGTGTATAACTATTGTTTGAATATTAATTTAGGTTTGAAGCCAAGAATAACAGCAGATGTTGCTTTGACGAAGACGTTAGATAATGCAAAAGTCGTTGTGAAAGAGAAATTGTATCAATATAATTATAGCGGACATTTTGACTTGACAGAGGAGAAGTTGAGTTCTCTTGACAAAGACATTGTGGTAGCGAATGGTGGAGAAACGATTGAGTATCAATTGGGATTATATCGTTCAGATTACTACTATCGTGCAGAAATGTATAAAACAGGAACCGATAAGGGAATTTATGATAAGTTAGAGAATTTCTACAAGTCATTGCCAAATGTCAATAACAAAACGGTGAAAGACACAGAAATGGATATTTATTTAACTTATAAGATTAAGTTAAGCAACAGCTCATCTGCTTATGATGTAAAAATCAATAGTATTGATGATTATTATGATAGTTCGTTTAGTTTGGTGACAACGGATGTGACGAAGTATTTGAAAACAAAGACTGTAAAAGGTGAGCAAACAGATATTAATGCCGAGATGAAAGTTGCAGAAGGATGCAAAGAAAAATGGGAGACAACGAAAACGGGCATTGTTGGAACCGATAAAGATAAGAAAGATGCAAATGTTCGCTACAATAAAATGACATTGAATGATGCTAATATTTTGTTAGCTCCAGGTGAGGAAAAAGAATTGACGATGACCTTTAAGGTAAACAAAGACAAAGATGAAGCACATGACATCGAAGATTCGATTATCCTAGGCTTGAAATGCAATGTTGCAGAAATCGCAAGTTACACAACATTGTATAAGGGAACTAACCAAATTGCCGGAAAAATCGACCGTGATTCTGCACCAGGCAATGTAAGCATTATTACAAATAATAGCAAAAAATGGTATGAAGATGACACGATGGCTGCGCCTCAATTAAATATTGATTTGGTGGATGAAGCTGGAGACAGAACCATTAATGGTGTTGCTTGGGAAGATAACAGCAAAGATGCCAATACGGAAAATCCAGGCTATAATCAACAAGTTGGTGATGGCATTAAAGAAGACGATGAAGTTGGAATTAAAGATTTGTCAACAGAATTGGTTGAAAAAGTAATGGTGCCAGATACAGCGAATGGAACCTATACAGAATATGATTATACTTGGCCAACAAGCGAAAAATTGGATTGCTTGAATGGAAAGACATTAGAAGAAGTGACTGGTGGATTTAAGAGTAGAATTACAACACAAGATGAAGGTAAGTATACATTTAACAATGTTCCAGCAGGTGACTATGTAGTTCGATTTACTTACGGAGATAAGAAAATTGAGTCAGCAGATTACTCGACAGCGAAATATTATAATGGTCAAGATTACAAGTCAACCAAATTGATAGCAGATACGAAAAAAGGTGGCAAGACAGATGACGGCTATGTTAGAGCAGATAGTTATTTGGACATTGTGAAAACAAATGCGGATGACCAGATTAGAAATAAGGCAATTGACAGCGAGGTTCGCAGATTGCAAGTAGTTGAAAAATCGAGAACGATTGATTACAAAAATGGCGTTGTCATGGCAGAATATTTGGATGAATTGTTTAAAGATTATTACATGTTTGCTGATACTTTAAAATTAGACATGAATATTGAGGCAAATGGCTATGATGAAACAAAAGATGGCGAGAAAAAGTATGATGTCAACCATATCAACTGCGGTTTGGAAGAAAGACCAATTACGCAAATTACGTTGGATAAACAAATCGAAGAAATTCGATTGACAACATCAGATGGCAAAACGATTATGGATGCGAAATACAATATTGATTATACAATTGACGACAAAGGCGAAATCACAGCAAAAGTAGAGTTAGACCCAACGAATTCGTATGGAACAGAGAATTTGCAGGCATTGAACAGAGATTTAGCAACCAACCAAGGTTTCCGTTACATTAATGTGGATACCAATATTTTAGAAGGTACCACGATTATGGTAAGATACAGATTTACAGCAATTAATACGGGAGAAGTTGACAGAACTGGCTGGTTGGCAGATGACGACACATACAAATGGAATGACGAAAATGGATTTAAGACGCAGTATGATAAGCTGGCAACAGACCTTGCAACCTACAAAAAGGACGGAGCTAGCTTGATGAATGATAAGGTAAGTGGTCATTATGTAGGAAGTATCTACTATTTTGGTAAAGACGGAAATCCAGCAGATGCTGTGGTTACAACAAAGGTAAGACAATTGGTAGATTACATTGATAATGATATGACATTTGATGGCATGATGAATGCGTCTGCTAATACGAGCTGGAGTAATGTGACTGTGGCTGAGTTGAAAGAATTGATTAAGCCAGAAATTGTCGGAAAAGATGACGATGGTAAAGATGTGATTGTAGACGAAAATGGTGTTTCGTACGAAGCAACAAATCGTAGCAATTTGGTAGTTAGTGTGGATAACGCTGATACAAGTAGTGCTGTTAACAATGGTGGATTTGTTGTGAAATTGGTGCCAAATGTAGCAAATGCAGATACAGGAATTGCATACCTTTCAGCTATGAATTTGACAGTAACAAAATTTGTCGGTGCAGATTCAGATGATTTGCAAATTGATAACATTGCTGAGATTATCAAGTATGAAAATGCCGTTGGTAGAAGAGATGAATTGACAGTTCCAGGTAACCAAAATCCAGCAGAGGCGCTAGAAACAAGAACAGACATCGGAAGAAACCCAACTGTAAGTTCAGGTATGGTGTATGAGAGAGATACAAGTGCAACAGAAGTGATTACATTATCTCCACCAACAGGTAGTTCGTTAATGGTTTGGAAAATGCAAGTAGCGTTAGCTAGTACAGTTGGATTGATTATCCTTTGCGGAGGAATTATCTTGATTAAGAAGAAAGTGCTTAAATAAAAAGTGCGAGAAATCTTATATAAAAAGTTGCTCATGAGTTTCATGGGCAACTTTTTTTGATTTTTAGAAAACTCCGTTTAAACTATTGACAAGATATTTCGATTAATGATACAATTTGATTATATAATAGTTAACATATATAAGGAGGAGAACAAATGAAGAATAGTAAACATATGGAGGCAAATAAACTTATTTGCTCAGGGAAACAACGGAATTACTTTGATTGCACTGGTCGTAACAATTATTGTATTATTAATTTTAGCGGGAATTAGTATAGCAATTATTGGTGGAGAAAATGGAATTATTGAAAGAGCCATTTTTTCAAAATTTGTAACAGAATATACCACAGTAAGGGAAATGGCGGAGTTATATGTGGTAGGACGAGATATGGATAGGATTTTAGAGGAAACTGAAATTGATTTAAAAAGTAAATATCCGATATTGGTTGATGAGAAGGTGGAGAATAATAGTATTGAAAATAGCTTAACAGAAACGATAAGAATTACAGAGAAAATAAAAGAGGTAACGGATAAAAAAGTAGAATTGTATAAGGTTGATATGGACGTATTAAATTTGGATATCAAGAGTGAATATGTCATTAATATTAAAACAGGAGAAGTTTATAAATTAAAAGGAGTAAAGTATCGAGACAAAATTTATCATAATTTGCAAGGCGTAAGAATGGAGGATGAAACAGGCAATTCATTGGTGGATTTAGAAATAGCAATCAATCAAGAAACGGATGAATTATATAAATGTTTATTGACGTTTAAGGCAAATGATGAAAATGATAAAATTAAGCAAATAGAGTATATTCCAGATGATGGAGATATAGAAGTGGTAGCAGTAAATACTGAAGAACAACAAGAGCTTTCGATTCCTTATGATATTGAGAAAATAGATGTAGATAAAACATTTCGAGTTATAACTGAAAAGGGAAATGTTATATTGGTAAATACGGCATATACAGTAACATATGATGACAATATGGGACAAATCTATAAACAAGATAAAATATTAAAAGGGACTACAAATCAAATAAGTATTACCAATTTAGCACCAACGAAAGAAGGAAAACATTTTTTAGGATGGTCAAAATATGAAACAGCAACAGAGCCAGATTATTTTGAAAATGGAGAATATCCAAGTGTTAATAAAAATATTACGTTTTATGCGATATGGACGGAACAGCAAAGTGGAAAAGTAGAAGTAATCGAAAATGATAGTTTGATTGGAAAAGTATCAAAACTAAACACAAGTGGCGCACAAAATATTGAAGTAAATGGCATAACGTATTTGGCAGATGTGATAATAGAGAATAATGATTTGGTTTTGGATGGAGTAAAAGATGTAACAGGAGCAACATTAACAGATAAGGTATATGAGTTTGGAAATAAAGAAACAGATGTGGCAAAGACAAATGAAGATAGTACAATAGCAAATGCACAAAGTATGGTAATTTTAAAAGTGAATGGAAATTTAACAGTGAATTATCATACAAAATTAACTGCTTGTAAAAGTGATGCTGGTTTAGGTGGTCCAAAAGGATTATTGGTATATTGTACAGGTGTATTATCGAATAATAGTATGATAGACATGACAGCAAGAGGAGCAATAGCGCAAGGAGAAAATGTGTATTTATGGAAGAATGGAAACAATGATTATGAATATGTTCCAGCAGATGGCGGAGCTGGAGCACCAGCGAGATATATCTATAGTGGTAATTATGAACATAGGATCGCCGGGTTGGCAGGTACCGATGGAATGAATCGTCAGACAGGTGGCGGTGGGGAAGGAACGTTAGATTTGGGCGATAAAACTCCTAATGGCCAGTCAGGGGCAGGATCTACTGGAACATCTTACTCAGGAGGTTCTGGTGGAGGTGGTCTATCGGCGAATTATAAAACTGGGGCAGGCTCTGGTATTAATGCGAAACCAAATGGAGGAGCTGGAGGTAATGGCACTGCATGGAGGTGGTCGTCTAGTTGGATTTATAGATATGCAGGTGGAGGAGCTGGAAACCCAGGAGGTATCGGAGCATATAGTAATGGTGAAGGGAATTATTCTAACTATTCAGGAGAATCAGGAACTGGTGGATTACTAATTTTGTATAGCGATGTTTTATATAATGCAGGAAGTATAGCATCAAATGGATCAAATGGTGGAGATGGATATGCAGCAGGAGGTTCATCGGGAGGAGGAAGTGTCAATGTATTTTATAGAAAAAATTGCGAAGATAGTGGAAAAATGGAGGCAAACGGTGGAGAATATGGTAATGGTGGAGCTGGAGGTAATGGCACTGTGACAGTAGGAAATATTAAAACAGATACGTTTGTGAAAGATAATAGAGAGGAAGATTAGAGAGTTATTTTGATAGGGCACAGTGGATTGTGTCCTATGATTTTTTAGAATAGGAAAAAATTTTATCATATTTGAAAATTTTGTACATATTATATACAAACACATCTTGAAAATTAAGAGTGGAAAAGCTTTTTGGGGAAGTTTGGGGTGATAGAAAAATTTCATTGACAAAATTTTAATTTAATAATATAATAAAACTGTCACTTAAAGGAGGGACAAATTTATGAAAACAGATGACAAATTATCGATTCAGATAATTCGTAAAATTGCTTTCGTGAGTATTATATTGATTGCTATGTTGGGGATTGGTGTAATGGCAGCAAGGTCGGATGTCAATTCTGTGAAAGTTGTTTTTGCAGATGATTGCGAAACAACAGTCATGACAGCCAAAACATGTGTGTTAGATATTCTGACAGAAAATCATATTATTTTGGAGTCAGATGAGGAAGTATATCCGGATTTGGAGGCAGATATTGATTTTACCAAAACCATAACGATTAGCAAAAAAACAGCAGAGAAGAAAATCATTGCAGAAGAAATTGAGGATGTTACGACAGAAGAAATTTTGGGAAATTATGTGACTGTGACAGAAAAAATTGTGACAGAACAAGTTGAAATTCCTTTTGAAACGATTACGAAGGACGTTTCTGCAAGTGGTACAGATACAACAAATAAGGTTTTGCAAGAGGGCGAAAATGGCTTGAAGGAAATCAAATATAAAGTAAAATTGCAGGATGAGGTAGAACTTCAAAGAGATGTTATTTCGGAAACGGTGATAAAAGAGCCAGTGGATAAAATTATTCAGATTGCGACAAAAGTGACGTCGAGAGCTGGTGGAAGCAGAAGTTCTGGTTCTGTTGCAGCGAGTGCAGAAGGAAAAACGCCAAGTGTTGTTACTTTGAATACGACGGCGTATTGCGCGGCATCTTGCGGAGGCAATACGAAAACCTCAAGTGGCGCAACGGCTTCATCGTGGCATACGGTTGCGGCGGGAAGTGCATATCCAGCAGGAACGGTGATGTATATTCCTTATTTTGCGAATAAGCCAAATGGAGGTTGGTTTGTGGTGCAAGATACAGGTGGAGCGATTAACAACAGCAGATTAGACATTTGGATGGATTCGCTGGGAGAGTGTTTGTTGTTTGGACGTCGAAATTTAGAGTGTTATGTATATAAATAAAAAATAAGAAACTGGGAAGATTTTTCCCAGTTTTTTGCGACAGCCCTTCCATCCGATTAAGAGAAATAGTTGAAGTTTGATAACAATATTAATATACAAGGTTATAGCCGTTTTTGTTATAAAAGATAATTTTAAAATTTAGAATATAAGTCAAAAAATCTATTAACCTATTGCTAAAATTACAATTATTTGATATTATATTTTTTGTAATAACATATGTATCAATTTTCTATTAAATAAATAAGATATTTAAGCAATTACCATAAAGAACAGTCAATGTATATGAAATGATATATAATGTTTTAAAGAATATTTAATATGTTCAGTAAATAGAAATAGGAGGAAAATAATGGGTGTTGTAGATAAATTGAGAGCTTTAAATTTTTTAACACAAAATGCTAAAAATGATCTAAAAACTGATGAGTTCAGAATTAGTACTATAGAGAATATATTATTTGGAGAAAAAAAACCAATACCTTTACCGATAGAAACTCAAAAAGAAGATGCTGAATTTCAAATGTTATATAAAGTGACGAATGACCGTGGACTAGAAACGTTAAAGGTATCTGTCGTAGAATTAGAGGATGCTCAGCCGATAGATTATGTTACAGATGAAGAAATATGTAGTGGATATGAAAATGAAACTATAATAGCTTTAATGCACTGGATATTAACGGATAAAGATTATTCATCGTATTCATCTTGTTCAGATGTTATAAATGCTATTAAAACAACCTATGAACAATATAATTGTGGCAAGAACGAAAAAAATATTTTTAGTGATATAGATGGTAATCCATATCCTGAAGAAATAGTTGTTAGAAATATTAATGCAAGAATAGCAACAGATATGTTAAAATGTTATAATGAATTGAATCCTACTAGACAGATAGATAATCGATTATTAAAGTCTACTATTATGGATGAAGTTCTGTTTCATGGCTTATATTCTACTTTAAATTTACACGTAGAAAATATACCAAATATCTCTGCAAGGGATATATTAGTAAATGGAATTAAATCTTTACCAGGTTTTTCTTCATTAGAAGAAAAATTAGCACGACCTACAAATAAAGATTTTGAAAATACCGTTGGAATTGACCGAATAGCTGAAGTTGTTGAACATGGTATTGATTTGGATAAAACTAACGAAAACGATAGAGAACAGTCACAAGGTTAAGGGAGAAAATAATATGATTTCTGGAAATACATATGAAGAAGTTTATGAAATTTTAAGTTATATGGATAAAATGACTGTTATGAAAATTCCTAAAGATATATTAAATCATATAAAAGAACAAAGAAATACAGAATTTAAAACTAGAATTAACAAAGATGATATATTTAATCAGCAAAATGTTAGTAAAGAGGCAATCGATATTTTATGTTGGATAGATTTTAATTATTGGATGAATAGTAGCCAAAAAAATGAGATAGAAAAATGGAATTATAGAAAAAAACAAAATCATTATAATTATAATGATATGTTTAAAAAAATAGATAATCTTCATAATTCATTAACAGAAAAAAAGTCTTTAGTTATAAAAAAAGAACATTGGTATAATAAAATTTTAAATTTAATTACTAAATTAAAAAATAATATTAATTAATATAAAGTTTAGAGAAATAAAAGAGGCTATAAAAAACTCTATCTTCTGAATAGGCAGTTTTTTACAGCCCCTTTTCTATTTGAAATAATCCATAATTCCCGTGTAAATCCCCCAGGCAAGCACTTCTTGGTAGTTCTCTGTTTTCAGCAAATTGCATTCAGCAGAATTGGATAGGAATCCGCATTCTACGATGGTAAATGGAATGTCTAGATTTTTTGCCAAATAAATGTTGGGAACTTTTTCAGGTACACGCTTATTTTCTTTTTGAATTGCGTAATTCAAATTTTCTTGAATGCTGTTAGCCAATTTTAAACTGTTTTCATTTTCATTCTTGTAAAAAGTCTGCCAACCACTGTATTTTGTGCTTGGGATTTTGTTTAGATGAATCGATACGAAAATTTCTGCATCGGAATGATTGCCAATTTCGACTCGATTTTTCATGTCAGAAATTTTCTTTTTACGAATTGTGTCTGCATCCATCTCATAAATTCCATTTTCATCAGAACGAGTCAGAATAACGGTACAAGAAGAACTTTCTAGTAATTTTTGCAACTTTTCTACAATGGATAAATTGATGCTGGATTCATAAGTGCCATCTTCCGCGACAGCGCCTCCGTCCGGCAAACCGGTGTCCTGCGTCTAAAATCACCACATGATTGGAAATGGGCAGTGAAGAGGTTGGTACAGTTTGCAATTCGCGATTTGTAAAATTGAAAACGAGAACGGAAATAATCATGCAAGATAAAATAAAAACAATTTTTTTTCGATTGAAAATAATCATAAAATCACCTATAAAATATATGAGAAAATAGCAGAAAATATACTATACTTGAAAGAGTTTTATAAGAAATTTATTCTTGTTGAAACATGCTCTTGCTATCATATTCTAATTGATTTGATATTTCCTTTTTGTTTACTTCTTGCTCTCCATTTAATCCATTTCTAGAACTAAATAATACTTTTTGTCGTTCTAAATAGGCATCATAATCATATGTCTTACACTTTTCAGTATACTGTTCATTTTTTTGATAAAATCCTTTTATTGTTTTAGTTACTTTTGCAAATTCTTCAATTCCTTGATTAAAGGTATTTGTATCAGATGTTATGATGGTTCCTATTATTTCTTCTAAACATTGCTTTATTTTTTCATTGGAGAAGATTTCGTTTCTGACATTTTTTAATATACCAAATTGAGCAGCGCGATTATTTTCAATTTTATGAATAATTTCTGGAATTAAATCCATTCTTTTTTGTTCTTTCACAAGTTTAATCATTTCTTGTACCTTTTCAAATTCTAATTTTGTACATTGCGTTCCATCTATTACAGCAATAGGAATGTCTAATTCGGCAGCCATTCTTTTGGTTGCTTGCCATCTGTCATTTTTATCATCCTTAATGTCATCAATAGTTTTTGCTATAAATATGGCAAAGGTTGGCTTTCTATTTACTAAATTTCCGTCTTTTTGAATTTTTCTTTCAACTAATAATTCATTGTATAGTTTAGAGGAAGCAATTTCATTTTGAGGTGTTAAAAATACATCAAGATTGTCTTCTATATTACAAGAAGCATCTGTTCCTGCAAGATCTTGATTGCTAGCTCTTAGTAATTCATTTTCTTCAATATCAGAAAAAGCTAATAGATAATTTTCATCAACGACACCAAGAAAATCATTTCCTATATAGGAGCACGAAATTGTGTGATTTTCGGTTGCTCTATTCCAATCTGATTTTAAATCAGTATAATCATGATTGTGAGAATAGATACCACCAAGTGAAGTGACTATCATGTTAAAATTTGCTCTATCATTATTTTTTCCCAAAACGTTATAAATTTTTATAGCTGTTTTTTTACCTTTTGTTTTTACACTTTGGATACCAATATAGTCTTCATTATTAAGATGATATAAAGTTTCTTGGTATTGATGCAAATAAGCATTTCTTAAATTAGGTACAATATTAATTGTTGCTTCATAATTAGCATAATTTTCGCTCAAATCAATTTGCTTTAATGTATCAATATCATTTTCTTGTAATATAGATTTTAATTCTTGAATGACTCTTGTATCTTCTGATTGCTCAATTTTATCGATATCTTTTCCGAAGGCATTACATAAGATTTTTGCTTTTGCTAAGTTCATTCCATATTTTACTTCAATAATTGCGTACTTTGTTCTATCTAAATCACTTAAATCTTGCATTTCATATAATAATTCAAATGGAAAATATGTGATTTCGTTATTTGAACTGAATTCTTTTTTATATTCGAATTCAATGTTCTTCGGATTGTCTATTATTTGTTTACACATTTGTTTTCTTTTTTCATAAAAGCTATTTAATTCACTTAAGCTAGATAAAGTAAAATTACTATTGCTTAAAATTATACTAATGGCTTTTAAACTATCTTTTTCATCTAGATTTTTTAACTCATTTAAAGTTATGTTTTGGCAAGGATAGATATTTAAATTTGCAATTCTCTCGTTAAAATCAGCCAAATGATAGTTTAATATATAATGATAAATTTGCAATTGTTCTGGTGACAATTCTAAAATATCACTTTGTAATGACTCATTTGTAATAATTCGTTCTAAGTTTGCTTTGCCAAATAAATTAACAATATCTTTATTTAGCATTCTAATATCTAGCGTTTCTAATAAATTATGATTTCTTGATAGTAATTCTTTTAATAGTGTTTTTGCTTCTTTTTGAGTCAATTCATTGGTAAAAACTTCGTTTATTTTATTTTCAATATCGTTATCCCATGAATTTGAATTGCTAAAATTTCCTTTGAATTTAGCTAATAGATTAGAAAACAGCTTTCTAATAGGATTATTCTTATATTTCACTAATTGATTATTGGTTTTCATGATTTCTCTTTTCTAGGATAGTTTATAAACTTATCTAAATTATAACATTGTGTTAACTATTTTGCAATACTAAAATTTACACAAAAAGTAGAAGTATTTTTATTCTTTACCTAAATTTTCACGGATTCTTATGTATAAAATTTGCCTGATTACAAAAAATAACCAAAAGTGTAATTAAGGAGAATTTTATGAAAAAGTATAGAAGTATAAGCATTCGAGGGACGTTGCTGGAGAAAAATCAGTTAAGTGAATATATTGAGAAAATTGCAGCTGAGCATAATGTGAAAAGTTCGTCAAATAGCGATACGTATCCAGTGCTATTGATGAAGGAGAATTATAAGTTTATTTTGGAAACGTATAAATTGTTGGATAGACATATCAAGCTTGGTATCAAAGTTCATTCAGCAGGTGAATGGCTTTTGGATAACTTCTATATTATTGAAGAAACGGTGAAATCCATTGAGAAGGAAATGCCATTGAAAAAATATAAATCCATGATTGGTTTGTCTGGCGGGCGTTTTGAAGGTTTTGCGAGAAGTTATGTTTTGGCAGAAGAAATTGTGGCGTACACAGATTGCAAAATCGACCGTGATTCGATTGATTTGGCTTTAAAGGCATACCAAAAAAAGAAATTTTTGAGCATGGACGAAATCTGCAATATTGGTACATTTTTCAAGATTTCGATGATTTCGCATATTCGCGAAATTTGCGAAAAAATTTATTCTGCTCAAATGCAAAAGTACAAAGTGGAAAGCATTATTGAGCGAGTGATTGACGGAAAAAGTGGGAATGAGCGAAAGTTTAAAACCATTTCAAATGTGCGCGTTTTTAGCGAAAGTGAGCTGAAATATCCGTTTATTGAATATATGTCGTATAAATTGAAAGTGTACGGAAAAAAGGCGATTGAGTATCAAAATGTGTTAGAGAAAGAAGTGCAAAAGTTGGGCGTGACGCTTTCTGACGTGATTCAAAAGGAACATTTGTATATTGCTAATTTGAAGGTCAAAATGGGAAATTGCATTATTAGCATTAAGACGATTAATCGCATTGATTTTTCGGAATTGTTTGGATATATCAATGTTTCTGAGGAAATTTTGAGAATGGATCCAGCTGGCGTTTATCCAGACATGGACCAAGATAGCAAGTCGTATTATAGGGGAAAAATTGAGGAAATTTCCAAAAAAAGCAAAATTTCGGAAATTTATATTTGCGAAAAATTGATAGAGTTATGCAAAAGATACGAAAATTATAGCAACATTGTGGAGCAGAAAAAGGCGCATGTGGGTTATTACTTGATTGATGACGGAACCCAAGAGTTGAACGAAATTTTGGAAATCAAACATAACAAACCAGTGAGCAAAAAGGTAAGTAGTCGTCTGTATTTGGGGAGCAATATTGTGATTCCCATGTATTTGGATTTTTTGATTTGTTGCCAAATTTATCTGCAATATGGTTTGGGATATTGGAGTATTTTGCTGTGGATTATTTTGTATATTCCAATTTCTGAAATCTTTTTGCGTATTAGCAATTACGTGATGGGTAAATTGAAAAAGCCAACGAGAATTCCGAAAATTTCGTACGAAGAAGGAATTCCGGCAGAACTTTCGACCTTTGTTGTGATGCCAACGATTTTGAAATCAGAGGCAAAAGTCAAAGAAATGTTTGACAAATTGGAAGTTTATTATTTGGCAAACAAGTCGGAAAATTTGTATTTTGCCTTGCTTGGCGATTGTAGCGAAGAGAAAACGCAAACCATGGATTTTGATGAAAAAATCATTCGTTATGGGCAAAAATATGCAGAGCAATTAAACCAAAAATATAGTAATTTCGGATTTGCGAAATTTCATTTTTTGTACCGAAAAAGAGAATGGAATGCTTGCGAAAAATCGTATATTGGTTGGGAGCGAAAAAGGGGACTTTTGGTGACGTTCAACAAATATATCAAAGGCAAAATGAAAAATCAATTTTTGGTAAATACGATTGAAAATCAGAAAGATTTGTTGCCAGAAATTAAATATATTATTACACTGGATAGCGATACGAATTTGAGTTTGGAGACGGCGCAAAAGTTGATTGGTGCGATGAACCACGTTTTGAATATTCCAGTGATTGAAAATAATCGCGTTGTTTCTGGTTATGGTATTATGCAACCGAGAATTGGGCTGGAATTGGATTTGGCAAAACAAAGTAAATTTGTGGAGTTGTTTAGCATTCAAGGTGGCATTGATTTTTACACAAATGCGATTTCCGATATTTACCAAGATTATTTTGGTGAAGGAATTTTTACGGGAAAAGGAATTTACGATGTTGCAGTTTATAACCAAATTCTGGATGGAGAAATCGAAGAAAATACAGTGCTTAGCCACGATTTGCTGGAAGGAAATTTTTTGCGTTGTGGACTTTTGACGGATGTGATGTTGCTAGATGGCTATCCAACGCGCTATATTCCGTACATTTTGCGAAATCACAGATGGGTGCGTGGCGATTGGCAAATCATAAAATGGCTGCGTAGCAAGCGTTTGAATGAAATTTCCAAATTTAAAATTTTTGATAATTTGCGAAGGAGTTTGGCGAATATTACTTCTTTTGTAGGAATTATCGTAGGAACTTTTTTGTGGAATGGGAGCCATCCGCTTGGTTTAGAAATTGTTTTATGGTCGATTTTTGCGTTGCTGATTTCGTATATTTTGGATGTGGTAAATTACATTGTTTTCAAGGAAAGCAATATTGAGGGCGCGGTTTACAGCGATAAGAAATTCTCCAAAGATATGAAAAATAGCACGATTAGCGTTCTTAGGATGTTGCTGACGGTTTTGTTTTTGCCATACGAAGCATGGAAAAATATGGATGCGATTTGCAAAAGTTTGTATCGTATGAAAAACAAAACAAAATTGCTCGAATGGGTGACGGCAGAAGATGCCGAAAAAAATGCGAAGACAGATTTGACTTCCTACTTTGTGCAAATGAAAGCAAATGTATTCTTTGGAATTCTTGTTTTATTTTTAGGAAATTGGATTTCGACCATTTTTGGAATTTTGTGGATTGTAGCGCCGATTGCAGCGTGGTATATTAGTTTGGATAGAAGTCCAGACAAAGAAATCAGCAAGGAAAATATTGCGTATTTAAATGAGGTTGGAAAGCAGACTTGGCAATTTTTCAAAGACCACGCAACTGAAAAAAATCATTATTTGATGCCAGATAATTATCAGGAAAATCGTAAAAATAAAATTGTAGATAGAACGTCTTCAACCAATATTGGACTCGAATTGCTGGCGATTATTTCGGCTTTTGATTTGGGTTATATTCAGGCAGAAGAAGCCATTCAAATGATTTATAAGGTCATGGAAACCATTGTTAGCTTGGCAAAATGGAATGGGCATTTGTATAATTGGTACAATACGTTGACGCTGGAACCGCTGATTCCGCGCTATGTTTCAACTGTAGATAGTGGAAATTTTGTGGGATATTTGTATATTGTCAAACAGTTTTTGCTGGAAAATAATCAAGAAGGAAAGCATGATAATTTGATTCAGACTGTGACGGATTTGATTAACAATACGGATTTTTCGAAATTGTATAGTCCGGAAAATAAACTTATGTCGATTGGCTTTAATTTAGAAGATAATGAATTGACGGATTCGTATTACGACTTTTTGGCGTCAGAAGCAAGGCAGGCGAGTTTTGTAGCAATTGCAAAAGGGGATGTGCCAAGTAAAGTGTGGAACAATTTGAGCCGAACGTTGACGTCGCTCAAAGGCTACAAAGGACTAATTTCCTGGACGGGAACGGCGTTCGAGTATTTAATGCCGAATATCAATTTGAAAAGGTATGAAGGAAGTTTGCTGGATGAGGCGAGCAAATTTGCAGTTTTGAGCCAGATTGAGTATGCGAAAAAATTGGGTGTTCCGTGGGGAATTTCAGAGTCTGCATTTAATTTGATGGACTTGAATCGCAATTATCAATATAAGGCGTTTGGAATTCCGTGGCTTGGCTTGAAAAGAGGGCTTGAGGAGGACATCGTCATTTCGCCATACAGTACGTTTTTGTCGTTGTATGATGCAACAGAAGAGTGCATTCACAATTTGAAAAGATTGGAAAAAGAAGGCGCAAGGGGAAAATATGGATTTTATGAAGCAGTGGATTATACGAGTAGTCGTTTGAAAAAGGGAAATACGCATGAAGTTATTCGAACGTATATGGCGCATCATCAAGGTTTGACGTTGCTTTCCATTAATAATGCAATCCAAGATAATATTTTGGAGAAACGATTTAATCGAAATCCTGAAGTGCAAGCAGTGAATGTTTTATTACAAGAAAAAATGCCAGTTAAAATGATTATTACGAAGGAGAAAAAGGAGAAAATTTCGAAAAATAAATTGCCAGGCGAAAGTAGTTATATGGAAAGAGTGATTGAGAAACCTGACAAAATGCAAAAAAATATTGGCGTGATTGCCAATGAAAATTATCAAATTTTAATCAATGATTTTGGCGAGGGCGTGAGCGAATACAAGGGCAAAATGATTAACAATTTCAAAGAAACGGCAGAGCTAAAACAGGGAATTTTCTTTTATATTCGAAATACGAAAACCAAGAAAATTATGAAACTCGAGAACTGCGAAAGAGTCGTTTTTGCGCCAGATAAAATCAAATTTATGGGCAAAGATGCCAATATTAAATTTGAAGTAACAGTAACATTGGACCCAGATAAATGCATTGAAATTAGACGTGTGGAAATCGAGAATTTGGGAAATCTGGATGAGGTTTTGGAGGTTATTTGCGAGTTTGAGCCAACGCTTTCGAAGAAAACAGCGGAGTATGCGCATCCTGCGTTTAACAAATTGTTTTTGAAATTTGAGGAACAAAATGAAAATATC
The DNA here is from genome assembly GCA_947649935.1 of uncultured Clostridia bacterium. GTDB lineage: Bacteria > Bacillota > Clostridia > TANB77 > CAG-508 > Scatovivens. The sequence goes on along the minus strand of CANSTR010000001.1, from coordinate 50,321 downwards.
ATTGTGGAAAGACGTTCGAGAGATTTAGAGGAATTTTTGTATTTGGCAACAACGTTGTACACAGAAAGTGACCAAATTGCGAATTTCGAATACGAAATTGATGGAGAAAAATATCAGGCGAGAGAAAATTATGGTTTGCCACAAATGATAAAAAATCAGAAAATTTTCTCAAAAACAATTGCACAAGTCGTGTCGCCGATTGTAGCAATGAAGCGCACGGTGAAGGTAAAATCCAATAGCAAAGTCAATGTCAATTTAATCATGGCAGTTGCTGAAGAGAAAAAGGAAGCTGTGGATTTAATTGAAAAAGTAAAAGGTGCGGAAGAGATTGAGAAGATTTTGAATGTGGCACGAATTCGTTGCGAAGAACAAAATAAATATTTGCAAATCAAAGGTGAAAAATTGGAGTTGTATGCGAAGTTGTTGAATTATATTTTGCAATTCAATCATGCAAATTGCAAAAAGGCAAATCAGCAATTTGGGATGAACAGTTTGTGGAAATATGGAATATCAGGCGACTTGCCGATTTTGGTTGTGCGAGTTGCCAAGCTCGAAGAAGCGTATGTGCTAGAAGATATTGTGAAGGCATTTGAGTATTATCGAACCAAAAATATTTTCATGGATTTGGTGATTTTGAATAACGAAAAAAATGTGTATGAAAGATTTGTGGAGGATTCGATTCATGCCGTCATTGCAGAAAAGCAAATGAAACATTTGAAAAATACGTCTAGCGGAATTTTTGTTCTCAATGAAAAAGATATGCCAGAAGAAGATGTTCAAGCAATTTGCTTTAAAGCGCGTGTTGTAATCAATTGCAAAAATGGCGATTTATCAGCCTTTTTGAAAGATTGCGAAGAGAAAAAGAATCAATCAAAAAGTGAAATTGTCAAACCGAAAAAGACAAAAGTGGAAGAAGAAATTTTGCCATTGCGAGAGGAAAAATTGTTGTTAGATAATGGCTTTGGTGGATTTAGCGAAAACGGCAAGGAATATGTGATTTACAAAAATACAGAAAACAAATTGCCAGCCGTTTGGAGCAACGTGTTAGCCAATAAATTTTTCGGAAGCATTGTAACAGACAATTTGGGCGGTTATACGTGGTACAAAAATAGCCGTTTGAATCGTTTGACTGCTTGGAACAATAATGTGGTTTATGATTTCCCATCTGAGATTTTCTATTTGAAAGATGAAGAAAATGGAAGTGTTTGGACATTGAACAGCAGTGTGAATCCAAATCAAAATTACTATTATGTAAGACATGGTTTTGGTTATTCCAATTACCAAAATAGCCATGATAATTTCCTTCAAACAGTGGATGTTTTTGTGCCAAATGAAGAAAATGTCAAAGTGCTGGATTTCCGCATCAAAAATATTATTGGTGAAAAGCGAAATCTAAAAATGGTGGTTTATATGAAACCAGTTTTGGGTGAAGATGAATATTTCAGCAATGGCAATATTAGCGTCGAAAAAAAGGAAAATATTTTGCTGGTGAAAAATGTTTTTGCCAACGAAGATTTCAAAGACAAAATTATGTATGTAAGCAGTAATGAAGAGATTGGAACGTTCACAGGCGACAAAACCGAGTTTTTCGGAAACGGAAGCATTGAAGAACCAGATGGCTTATACAAAGCATTGAGCAATCATTCTGGAGTTGGCAAAGATTCCTGCATTGGCTTTGAAATCAATTTGGCATTTGACAAATTTGAAGACAAGAAATTTTCGATTTTAATTGGTGAAGAAAATAGTTTTGCCAACATAAAAGAAGTCACACAAAAATATGAAAAAGAATTTGATGTAGAAGTTAAACTAGAAAATGTCAAATCAAAATGGAATAATATTTTGAGTACGATTATGGTAAAAACGCCGTCAGAATCCATCAATATTTTGATGAATGGTTGGTTGGTTTACCAAATTATTGCAAGCCGAATTTTGGCCAGAAGTGGGTATTATCAATCCGGTGGCGCCTTTGGATTTCGTGACCAATTGCAAGATGGCTTGGGTGTCAAGTATATTGATAGTTCGTTTTTGAAAGACCAAATTTTGAATTGTAGTAGACATCAATTCATCGAAGGAGATGTGCTTCATTGGTGGCACATTGAAACCAAAAGAGGAATTCGAACCCGTTTTTCAGATGATATATTGTGGCTAGTTTATGGAGTTTTGCAATATATAGAAACCACAAATCAGCAGGAAATTCTGGACGAACAAGTGCCATATCTAAAAGGCGAATTGCTGAAAGAAGACGAACTTGAAAAATACGATATTTATTATGAAAGCGATGTAAAAGAAAGCATTTTTGAGCATTGCATCAGAAGCATTGAACTTGTGATTATGAGAGGGCTTGACCCATTTCCAAAAATCGGAATTGGTGACTGGAATGACGGATTTAGCAATCTAGGCGCCAAAGGGCAAGGACAAAGTATTTGGCTAGGATTTTTCTTCTACGATATTTTAAATCGTTTTATTCCGATTTGCGAACAAAGGAATCGCGCAGATTTGGTAGAGAAATATACGAAAGTGAAAGACGAATTAAAGAAAAATTTGAACACCAAAGGTTGGGATGGAAGATGGTTTAAAAGAGCGATTAATGATGAAGGTTACGAAATTGGTTGCATGGCAAGTGAGGAATGCCGAATTGACAGTCTTGCACAAAGTTGGTCGGTTATTTCGAATGCAGGGGATAATGACAAAAAATTTATTTCCATGGAAGAGGCTGAAAATTATTTGGTTGACAGGGAAAATAAAATCATCCAATTATTTGAGCCAGCATTTGAAAATTCGTCGATTAATCCGGGTTATATCAAGGCGTATCCAGCTGGAATTCGTGAAAACGGAGGGCAGTATACGCACGCAAGTTGTTGGTTTGTGATTGCAGAAGCCTTGCTTGGTTTTGGCGATAAAGCGGTAGAGTTTGCGGAAATGTTAAATCCGATTGAGCATTCGAAAACAAAAGAAGAAGCCAAAAAATTTAAGCTAGAACCCTATGTCATGCCAGCTGATGTTTATGCGAATAAAGATTTATTGGGACGTGGTGGTTGGAACTGGTATACGGGCTCAAGTAGCTGGTATTATCAAGCCATTATCGAATATATTTTGGGCTTGAAAATTAAAAATGGATTTTTGAGCATGGAGCCATGCATCGCAAAAACGTGGAAAGAATATGAAATCAAATATAAATACAAAACCAGTATTTACAACATTACCGTAAAAAATAAAGATGGCAAAAATACAGGCGTCGAGAAATTTTTGCTCAATGGCACAGAGGTAAAAGACAAGAAAATACCACTTTCTGATGACGGAAAAATCTATCAGATACAAATATTTATGTAAAAATTTAAAAAATGCAAATTTATCAATAGTTTGATAGATTTGCATTTTTAAGTAGTATTTTGGTAATATTTTTTATAAAAGTTATAAAAAGTTCAAAAAAACTTGAAAAAAGTTTATAAAATATGTTAAAATGTTTTAAAATAACTTAAAATATTTGCAATTTACATAAAAATGTGGTATAATTATAATAAGATAAATATAATAAAATGAGGAGGTATAAAATGGGAATGATATATGATGCTTCAACAGTAGCTAAATGGATTATCAATAAAATACACCCTGAACCATTAAAATTACAAAAATTATTATATTTAGCACAAGGTTATTCGTATGCTTTTTATGATAGACCTCTATTTTATGATGAGTTAGAAGGCTGGGTTCATGGGCCAGTTGTTAGAGAAGTATATAATCAGTTTAGCAGTTATCAATACAATTGCATCGATATTAGCTTTGAAATGAATGATTTAGATGATGATGCAAAAGATGTATTAAATTATGTAATTGATAATTTTTCTAGATATGATGCCAAATATTTGGAGAAATTAAGTCATGAGCAGGAACCTTGGATTTTATCTAGAGGAGGATTAGATCCAGATGAAAGAAGTGATAAAACGATATCAAAAGAAAGTATAGCAAATTATTTTATCAATGAAATTTTCCAACCAGAATGGGAGGAATGGGAGTAGTGATAGGTGAAATATGGACTTTTAGAGCAACAAAACCAAGTGATAATTTAGAAAAGGTAAGACCTATTTTAATCGTGGGTGATGATAGAGAAAATGGGCTTCAATTTGTAGATATTAATTATGTTATCATTTCATCATCAGCTTCTTGTGGCAAATATGATGTTGAAATTGAAGAAGAAACAGCAAAGAAAATTGGACTAGATAGAAAATCTGTTATTAAAACAACAAAAATATATACAGGTTCAAAAATGAAATTAGGAAGCAAAATAGGTGAGTTACCTTTGGATATAAGAGAAGAATTTAAGGAAAAGTACAAAGAATATCAAGAAGATATTTTAAATAAATGGTAGGAATAAATTATCTGATAAACCTTGAAAATCAAGGTTTTTTTCTTTATAGATTGAATAGGATTGTTAAAAATGGGAAAATATAGTATGGAAATATTTATGTAAAAAAACTTGCCGAAACAAAATAAATGTGATATAAATAAAAATAGAAAATAAAATGTCTTTTCAAATAGAAGAAAGGTGGGAATTTTTGTGGAAGGATTAGAAGGAATTGAAGGTTTGGAAAATCTAGATTTAGTAGAGCAAGAAAAAAAGACAATTTTAGTAGTAGATGATGAAGAAAATATCATGGATTTGCTTGTGTATAACTTGGAAAAAGAAGGTTACAACACACTAAAAGCATACGATGGCATCACGGCAGTTGAAATGGCATTGAAAGAACGTCCAGATTTAATTTTGCTAGATGTGATGATTCCCAAATTAGATGGTATTTCGGTTTGCAAAAAAATAAGATATTATTTGAACATTTCTACGATGCCAATACTAATGGTTTCTGCAAAAGATTCCGAGTCAGATAAAATTGTTGGACTAGAGATGGGAGCAGATGATTATATCACAAAACCATTCCAAATTCGTGAATTAATGGCAAGAATTAAAGCAAATTTGCGAAAAACAGAAGCTAAGACAATGGGAAATAAAGACATGGTTGACCCACGAGAAGAAGAGGAAATCATAGAAGTTGGGGATTTGAAGTTGAATTTGAAAAAATTAGAAGCAACCATGAAAGGAAAGTTGATTAATTTAACCAAAAAGGAATTTGACGTTTTGAAATATTTGGCACTTCAACCAGGACAAGTTGTTTCGAGGGAGCAATTATTGCATGAGATTTGGGAATACGAGGATTTTGTCGGAGCCATCAGAACGATTGATGTTACGATTAATCGCATTCGTGAAAAAATCGAAAAAGACAAAGCAGACCCCAAAATTCTCATTACCAAAAGAGGAGTTGGATATTATATTGCAGACAACACAAAAAAGTAGGGGGCGATGCTAACATCGACCCAAAATAACAACGCAAAGGTAGGGGCACGGTGCACCGTGCCTTTACTAAATAATTGCTGAAATCCAGCAATACCAAGCAAGAACATAAAATTAACAATTTGTCAATTGACAAAATAGAAAAAATATGATATAATAAAAAATGGGGGTATTTTTCGGAATTCTCTCATTTTTGCTTTTTATAAGAATTTTTTTACAAATTCGCAAAAATCACTTGAATTATTATTGACTTAAGTATATAATAAAAAAGAATATGTACGAAAGGTTAAAATGTAATGGTAAAAAGCATACAAATCAAGATTGTTATGGTTTTTATGATTTTGGGAATTGTTGTCATTACAGGACTTGGATTGACCTTTATTTACAAATTAAATTATATTAACACGCAAATAGATGCTGTGGAGATGACAAGTTTGCAAATACAGCAATTGTTGACAGAACAAATTGAGGAAATTCGTAAAATTATCTATGTATCTTTGGTGATTTTTACAATTTTAATTGTGATTCTGGCGATATTCATGGCCAAGGTTATTATAAAGCCAATTTCAAGACTGGTAAAAAGTGCAGAAATGATAGCAAAAGGACAAGACATAGAAATCGAATATCTTGCAGATAATAAAAATAAAACAGAAATTGATGAATTAGTAGAAGCTTTTAGCATTATGAATACAGAACTAAAGGAAAATTTGAATGAAGTCACAAGACAAAAAAAGCAGATAGAAACCATTCTTTTGCACATGACAGATGGTATTGTTGCTTTTGACAGGCATGGCAATATCATTCATATCAATTTAGCAGCCAAGAAATTACTGGGAATTACAGAGCAACAAAATTTCGAAGAAATTTTTCAAAAATTTGATGTGGATATCAATTTAGAAAAAATTATTTATTTGGATGATTGGACGTCTTCTGAGAAAAAGCTGAATTTAGAAAATCAATCGATTAATTTATTTTTTGCACCATTCAAAAATGAAAATGACCGTCCAGCGGGCGTCATTGTAGTTGTGCAAGATATTACGGAGCAGGAAAAACTCGATAGTATGCGAAAAGAATTTATGGCAGATGTGTCGCATGAGTTGAAAACGCCGATTACGTCGATTATGGGATATGCAGATACGTTGCTTGACTCGGATGTTGACGAAGAAAATCAAAAAAAGTTTTTATCGCGTATTTCTTCGGAAGCCGAGAGGATGTCAAAATTGGTGGCAGATTTATTGATTTTGTCCAAATACGATACAGCCAAAATTAAAGTTGAAAAAACAGAGTTTGATTTAGGCGAATTGGTAAAATATGTTTTTGAAGGACAAACCATTGAAATGCAGAAAAAAGAGTTGACAGGCGAATGTTATGTGACGGCAGATGTTCCGCCAATTTATGCCGATAAAAGTGGTATGGAACGAGTCATTATCAACATTTTATCCAATGCGATAAAATACACAGAGGCAGGCGGAAATATTACGGTGTATGTTGGTTTTGTCTACAATGATGCGTACATCAAAATTAAAGACACTGGCAGGGGAATTCCAGAAGCGGATTTGCAAAAAATCTTTGAGCGATTTTATCGAGTCGACAAAGCACGTGCCAGAGAAACTGGTGGAACTGGCTTGGGATTATCTATTGCCAAAGAAATATTAGACCAAAATGACAGCAAAATAGATGTCAAAAGTGAGGTAGGAAAAGGTACTGAAGTAATTATCAGAATACCTACAAAAATAAAATACTAGAGATAAAAGGAGAGAGGAAAATGGAAAAGATTAAAAAAATGAAAAAAGTATTGATAGCAATAGTAATGGTGATAATTTTATTTGGAACAGGAGTATCGTATGCGACAACTGCAGGTGAATCTGTTAGCCAGGGATTTGGTGGCTTAAAATGGATTTGTGTAGGGGTTGGAGTCGTTCTGATTTTGCTTGTTTTAGTCATCAGTTATAAAACAGATAAATCGCAAGAAGAAAAAGCCAATGGAATTGTTGACGACGATGATGATTATGATGATGACGATTATGACGACTTTGAAACTGAGGAAGAAGAATCACTATATCATTCATTTGATGATTCAGATGATGACGAAGATGAGGATGATTACGAATATGAATATGATGACGACGAGGAAGACGAAGAAGATGATGAAGATGAAGACGAATATGAAGAAGAAGAGGAAGAACCAAAACCTCAGCCAAGAAAGAGAAAATCTAATTTCCAATTAGATGAATTTTTCAGCGAAGAAGTTTTAGAAGAAGAACAAGAAGATGATGAAGATGAAATAGAAGAAGAGGATGATGAAGACACAGAAATCAGTCTAGAAGATGACTTTTTAATGCAAATGAATCGAAACCTAAGTGGAGAAGAAGACGAAGAGCCAAAGAAAAAGAAAGCAACAAAAACAACAAAGAAAACAGAAACGAAAAAAACGACAGCTAAAAAAACAACCAAAAAAGTAGCAAAAGAAGAACCAGCAGAAAAGAAAACAACAAAGAAAGCAACAACGAAAAAGACGGCGAAAAAAGAAGAAGAAAAAGCTACAAAGAAAACGCCAGCTAAAAAAGAAACAACAAAAACAACGACAAAAAAGACGACCAAAAAGGAAACAGAACCAAAGAAAACGGCAGCAAAAAAGACAACAACAAAAACTACTAAAGCAACATCAACAACAAAAAAAGCAGCTGATAAAAAAGAACCAGCGAAAAAAACAACAAAGAAAACTCCAACCAAAAAAGAAACAGAAAAAAAGACAACCAAAAAAACGACTAGAAAGAAAAAAGAAGAATAAAATTAGAAAGTAACGATTATTTGACAAGGAAGTGGAAACTTAAATGAATGATAAAATAAAAAATATATTGGAGTGGATTTATTGCATTATCATAGCATTGGTTTTGGCATTGCTATTTCGCTATTTTATAGGAACTCCAACAATTGTACAACAAAGGTCGATGTATCCAACTTTGCAAGCAAATCAACGTTTGGTATTAAATCGAACGCTTCGAATCACCAAAAAAACTCCAAAGGTTGGCGATATCATTACATTTGAAGCACCAACCAGAACGTTTACGAGGGAAAATGCTGACCAAAGCAATCCAGTTGCTGTGTATGATAGACAGCCAACAGGAGTGTTTAGCAAATTTGTTTATTATGTATTAGAGTTAACTAAGAGAAGTTATATCAAAAGAGTGATTGCAACAGAAGGGCAACATGTTGTGATTGAAAATAATAAGGTGTATATCAATGGCGAAGAATTGCAAGAAAGCTATTTGCAACCAGATGTTGTAACACAGTCAAAAGCATTTTATGATTTCATTGTGCCAGAAGGTTATATTTTTGCAATGGGTGATAATCGAACCAGCAGCACAGACTGTAGGGAAATTGGCTGTATTCCAGTAGAAAAAGTCGAAGGCATTGTTGTTTTAAGATTTTGGCCATTGAATCAGTTTGGTAAAATTGACTAAAATGTACAAGAAAGGATGTTGCAAATGAGTTTTGAAAATCTCATTGGAAATAGAGAAATAAAGGAATATTTAAGCAAAGCAAGTATGACAGGCGAGATGTCGCAAAGTTATTTGTTTGTTGGAATAGAGGGAATTGGCAAACTTCTTATGGCGAAGGAGTTTGCTAAAAAAGTCTTATGCTTAAAGGAGGAGAAAAAGGATGATTGTGAATGCAAATCTTGTAAAAGTTTTGAAGGTCAAAATCATCCAGATTTTTATGTCTTGAATGAACAAGGAGATACGATTAAAATTGAACAAATTCGAGAAATGATTAGCAAAGTTATCGAGCCACCAATTGTTTCTAGCAAAAAAGTTTATGTGATAAATGATTGCGAAAAAATGACAGTTGAAGCGCAAAACTGTTTGCTAAAAACATTGGAGGAACCACCAGAATTTGCGATTATCATTTTAATTTCTGCTAGAGAAAATTTGATTTTAAATACCATAAAATCAAGATGTATGACGATTAAATTTAAGAATATTTCAGACGAAGAATTACGAAAGTACGCGATGGACAAGTTGGGTTATACCGAAGTTACAGAAGATATGTTAGATTCTTTCGAAGGAAGCTTTGCACAAATGATGGTACATAAACAAAATCAGGACAAGTTATCAAGCATAAAACGCATTGTGGATGATTTACCAAATCAAGATATGGTGCAGATTATGAATCAAGCCAAAATTCTCTATGATAAAGAAGAAGCTGATGATTTTTTAGGATACATGACAGCTTATCTGTTCAAGAAAAATTTGGAAAATAAAAGATATTTGGACTGCGTTGAAATTATCAACAATTGCCGCATGCGTTTAAGACGCAATTGTAATTTTGATATGTGTCTTGATTCTATGTTTATGGATATGTGGGAGTGTATGAGGAAAGGTATATATAATGAAACAGATTGTAGGAATAAAATTTAAAGAATCGGGAAAAGTATATTATTTTGACCCAGGAGATTTGAAGTTGAGACAGGGCTTGCATGTGATTGTTGATACGGCGCAGGGGGAAGAGTATGCTTTTGTTACGATTCCGAATAAGGAAGTCGAAGATGGCGAAGTCGTCGAGCCACTTAAAAAGGTAATTCGAGTGGCTTCGTATAAAGAAAGAAAAATGTATGAAGAATTCAAAAGCAAAGAAAAAGATGCTTTTGATAAATGTTTGGAGCAAATTAAGCAATACGATTTGCCAATGAAGTTGATTGAGGCAGAATACAAATTTGATGGAAGCAAATTGACTTTTTATTTTTCTTCCGAAAAAAGAATTGACTTTCGAGAGCTTGTAAAAGCATTGGCAGCGATTTTTAAGACCAGAATTGAGTTGCGTCAAATTGGCGTGAGAGATGAGGTCAAACGATTAGGTGGAAATGGAATTTGTGGACGAGAATTGTGCTGTTGTTCTTTTTTGCGCAATTTTGAAACAGTTTCGATTAAAATGGCAAAAGAGCAAAATATGTCGCTGAATCCAAGTAAAATTTCGGGAAATTGTGGAAGGCTGATGTGTTGTTTGAAATATGAACATGACGTTTATTGTGATAAATTAAAAGGTTTGCCTAAAATTGGGGCAGAAGTGAAAACGCAAGATGGCGTTGGCGAAGTATCTTCTGTGGAAACATTGAAAGAAATTGTACGCGTCAAATTTCACGAAAATGGCGAAACTTTTTTCAAAAAATACAATGCAAAAGATGTGGTTGTTATCAAAGATTCCAACAAACATGACGATGACAAAATCGAAACAGACAATGAGGAAGATTTGAAAGAGTTGCAAAAATTGGAGAAATTGGAAAAAGAAGAGAAAAATAATCGTCGAAATCAGTAACAAATGAAAAAGATAAAAGGGGTAAAATTCATGAAAAAGTTAGTCAAAAATGCTTATATTTTGGACATGGTAGGAGAAGAAGCCAATCTTCGAAAAGCTGATATTTTAGTTAGTGGAAATCAAATTGCGAAAATAGAGCCAGAAATAGAGGAACAAGTTGACGAAAAAATAAATGCGAAAAATATGATTGTGATGCCAGGTTTGGTGAACACACACACACACTTGGCAATGAGTATTTTCAGGGGTTACAAAGATGACCAAAAGTTAATGGATTGGCTGGAAAATGCTATTTTTCCAGTGGAAGACAAATTGGAGCCAGATGATATTTACTGGAACTCTTTTTTGTCGTGCATTGAAATGATTAAGTCAGGAACAACGACTTGCAATGATATGTATTTTGGCATGAATAAAGTGATTGAGTCTATTGAAGCTACAGGCTTAAGAGCAGTTGTCGCGTGGTGTATGACGGATGATGCGATTCGTGATAAAGTCGAGAAGACGCGCGAATATGCGAAAAAGTACAATGTTCCAGGTAGTAGAATCAAGATATTTACATCGCCACATGCGCCCTATTCGTGTAATCCGGACACGATAAAATTGTGTGTCGATTTGGCGAAAGAGTTGAAAACAGGGCTTCATATCCATTTGTCAGAAACGTTGGACGAGGAAAAAACAATTTATGAAAGATACGATAAACGTGGAACCGAATATTTGAATGATTTGGGCGTTTTTGATGTGCCAGTTGTGTTGGCACATGGAATTTATATTTCAGATAGCGATATTGCGATTTTGAAAAATATCAAAGGGGGCATTTCGCACAATCCAATCAGCAATTGCAAACTTTCTTCTGGGATTTGTGATGTTGTGAAACTTAGAAAAAATGGTATCAATGTTGGACTTGGCACAGATGGAATTGGCAGTACAGCAACATTGGATATGTTTGAAGAAATGAAAATGGCGGCGTATTTGCAAAAAGTAAAAACGAAGAATCCAACTTCTATCACAGCTTACGAAATTCTAAAAATGGCAACCATTGAAGGTGCTAAAGTGCTAGGTTTGGAAGACGAAATTGGGACGTTAGAAGTCGGCAAAAAGGCGGATATGATTTTTATCAAAACCGATAAAATTCATTTGTGTCCAGAAAATGACGTTTGCGCAAACATCGCTTACTCAGCTAACGGCGCAGATGTTGATACCGTTATGATTGATGGAAATATCATTATGCAAAATCGAAAAATGATAAAGATTAATGAAAAAGAAGTGATGAGAGAAGTGAAAAAAATCGCGAAGAGGTTGTTGTAATATAATTAAGGATTGTTGACATGGATGCAAAAATAAATATAAAAAAACAATTAAAAATATCCATACCAATTGCTTTTGAAAATTTAATCAATATCCTCATGACTTTAGTCGATACGTTAGTTATTTCGATATTAGGAACAACAGAATTAGCAGCACTTGGTGCAATGGGTGTAATTCTTGATATGATGCAGATGAGCATCAAAACGATTGATGTTTCGAATAATACGCTAATAGCAAAAGCAATTGGCGAAAAAAATAAACAGAAAGAGAGTTTAATGATTGGCAATACAATGATAATAACCGTATTGCTTTCAGTAATTATCATCTTAATTGTATTTATTGTGCGACCAATTTTTCCAAGCTTATTTAAAGTAGACAAAATCTGTATTACTTATTTAAGCATAAGATTACTGGGCTTTCTTCAAAGTTCCATTGTTACAGTGTTGTCTGGTTTTGAGAGAACAATTGGCAATCAAGGAAATATTTTAGAATTAAGAATCATTGCAGTAATTTTTAATTTGATATTGGATTTACAGGCTGTTAGACTAGGTTATGGAATCCAGGGTGTTGCATGGGTTACGGTTTGGATTGATACAGCACTTGCTATTTACTTATTAATAAAATCCAAAAATACAGTAAAGTATCGATTTGTCAAGTCTTATTTTTTAGAAATATTTCAGTTATTTAAATGGAATTTTGTAGAGAGAATTGCCTCTAGAATAGACAATTTTATTTTCAATTTAATTGTAGCGAGAATGGGAAACTTAGAATATGCAGTACATGTTATTTTGATTCAAATTGCTAATATATATGAGGCTTTTATTCAAGGTTTTGGAGATGGTTTAACGATTAGTGTTGGAATTGCTTCTGGAAATAAGACAAAAGCGGAAATGGAAAATGTAAAAAAAGTGGCAAAAGAAGTTATTACAATAGGTTCTTTTATTTTTCCAATTCTAATTTTTATCATAGCAATTGTGGTTATGAAGATTTCGCTAAAAGAACCAGAATTACAAAGCATATTTTATAAAGTGTTGCCACTGCTAATGATTGGAACTTATGTAACCATGAGTGCAACCTATTATTTTGCCATTTTAAGAGGGGTTAGAGATTTCGAATTTCTAGCAAAAAGAAATGTAATCAGTTCTATTGCAAAAATTATATTAGCTTTTATTTTATCGTATACTCCTTTGGGGATTATAGGCGTATGGGGAGCTTATTTAGCCTATGGATTAATTCAAAAATATTTATCGAAAAATCGATATAAGGAGGTTTTTGCATGAAAATCAAGTTGATTGGTACAGGCACGATGGGATGTAGAACAAGGTGTAATACGAGTATGATGGTGCATGACATTTTGTTTGATATCGGTATGGGAACGATTAAGCAGATTGAAAGATTGAAGTTTTATAAGGAATCCGTCAAATATGTTTGCATTTCGCATTATCATGCAGACCATTTTTTGGATATTCCGAATTTATTAATTGGCAGACGAAACAAAGATGAGCAAATCATCACGTTTATTGGACCAAAAGGTCTTAGAAATAAAGTCATAGAATTGATGAAGTTTACGCATGCGGATGGGGATGAACATAAATATGATAACATTGAAGAAAAAAAGAATATTCAATTTTGCGAACTGGGTGAGCATGAAGTGTTTGAAGGACCTGATTTTACAATAACAGCAGTTCCAATGAAGCACGGAAATTGCAAAACAATTTATGGTTATATTTTGCAAAAAGAAAATCAAAAAATAGCGTATTGTTGCGACACCACTCTTTTTGATGAATTTTATGATATTTGCGAGAAAGCCGATTACATGTTTTCCGATGCCACCAAATTACAAACAAACGATTCGCACATGGGATTAGAAGATTACGAAAAGATTGCCAACCAATATCCAAATTGTCAATTTTATGCGTTGCATCGTGGCGATTACGAAATACCACAAAAAAGCGCCGTCCATTTCCCAATGGATGGCGACGAAATTGAAATGTAGAAAAACAGTAGGGGCGACTATCAGTCGCCCGTGTTTTTTATAGAAATAATATAAAATGTTAATCTCAGCCTACAAATTTTTGGCAAATGTAAGGTTTAGTTGACAAAATGCAAGGTTAACATGGTAGACAAAACGGCAAAAATATGATATAATTAAAGTTTAGGAGGATTGATTTTAGTTAATCCTCTTTTACGATTCTATTTTTATAAAAATTTAAAATGTAACGTAAAATTTTTCCAAATAGGTTGACAATTTGTAAAAAACATAGTATACTATTATACAGAAACAGTATACTTATTACCTTTACAAACCAAAGAATAAATGATGGTAAAAGATGGGAGGCGACAATGAAACAACAACAAATTATAAGTGCTGCAAAAAAACTTTTGGGAAAGTATGGCTACAAAAGGGTTTCCATGGATGAAATAGCAAGAGAAGCTGGTGTTACGAAAAAAACGGTTTATAGCTATTTCAAAAATAAGGAAGAATTTCTAAAATATTTTTTAAATGAAGAAGTTCAAAATATGAAAAAAATTGTAGAAGACACCGAAGATGCAGACAAATCATTTTTTGAAAATCTTCATGAAACCATTTGCGAAATTATCAAATACACGCAAAAAAGAAACTTTTTGCAAATTATTATGGAAGAATCCGAATCCTTCAAAAATCCAGTCATCATCGAAAATCTAAAAGTCATCAACAATGCGATTCAGAACTACATCAAAGAAAAATTGGAAATTGCAGTAAAGCAAAAGCAAATTCACGTCGAAAACATTGATGTAATGGCTTTTCTTATTTACAAGATGTATATTGCCATTTTGCTAGAATGGAATCAAGACACTCAAAAAAACGATGAAAAGTTAATTGCAGATACTATCATCAATTTACTAAAGAATGGTTTAGAAATGAAATAAAAAAGAATGGAGGAAAGTATGAACAAAAACAAGATAACAAACATCAAAAAAGTGGTTGTACTCATAGCAGTTTTATGCATTCCAATCATGTATAGTTTCTTCTATTTAAAGTCCTATTGGGACCCGTATGGGAAGCTGGAAAATATGACAATTGCTATGGTCAATTTAGACGAAGGAGGAGAGGATGGTGAAAATCTAGGGCAGCAGTTTGTAGATAGTCTGGTTGAAAAAGACGTCATTGGAATCAAGCAAGTTGACCAAGAAGAAGCCGAGCGAGGTTTAATTGAGGAAGATTATTTTGCAGTGATTACGATACCAAATACGTTTACCAAATACTTAAATAGTGCTTCTACAACAGATAAAAAAATCACGACTATAACTTATTCGCCAAATCAAAAATACAATTACTTAGCGTCACAAATTATTAATAAAGTTGTGACAGCAGCAGAAACGGAGTTGCAAAGTCAAGTGGCAGAAAAAGTTGTCAAGACATTGGCAGAAAAATTGCAATCTGTGCCAGAAAGTTTAACCGAAATTGACAATGGAGCAACACAGTTATTAGACGGCGCAGGAACGCTAAGCAACGGCTTAAGCGAAATCAACAATGGTGTAGCAACACTAAACAATAGTTACACAGAATTTGACAATGGCGTCACAACAGCGTATACAGGAAGCCAGACATTAGGAAATGGTATTTCGCAGGTGAACAATGGCGTTGGAAGTTTGACGTCTGGTGCGAATCAATTGGACTCCGCTATCACACAAATTAATACAGGAGCAAGCACTTTGGAAGCAAGTGCAGGCGCTGGAATTAACAAGTTGGTGGATGGAATGAATCAGGTGACAGCAGGAGGCAATTCATTGGCAGCTGGAACTAATCAGTTGGCGCAAAGCACACCAACTTTGGCTGGTGGCGCAAGTCAGTTGGCACAAGGCGCAAGCACGTTAAATGCAGGAGTAACGCAATATGTGGATACTGTAAACAGCAGTGTTTCCAATATTGTCAGTACCCTAACAGCAGCAGTTAACGCAGATCCAACCTTAATGCAAAATCCATATATTGCAGGTTTGTTGGCAACAGATGTAAGTAGCTTGGCATCAAGTGGAGAGGCGCTAAAGGCGGGAGCAAGCAGTTTGAATACGAATATGGCAAACTTGAATAGTGGAATTGCATCTGTCAATCAAGCAGTTGTCAATCAGTTAAATCCTGGCGCACAGAGTTTGAGCGCAGGAGCAAATCAGCTAGCAGGGCAAGAGACAACGCAAAGTTTAAATGCATTAATGAGTGGTGTAACGACTTTGAGAACAGCTTTGACGCAAGTGAAATCTGGAACCGAAAACTTGAAAAGTGGCGTGAATACATTAAGTTCGGGAACAGGTCAATTGCAAACAGGTTCGCAAACTTTGACAAATGGGTTAGGAACATTGAGTTCTTCCTCTGGAAAAGTAAAAGAGGCTTTAGCCACTTTGAAAAATGGAACACAATCTGCGTATGACGGAAGTTTGGAATTGAAGAATGGTATCCAAACATTGAAAGATGGCGTGCAAGAAGGAATGAACGAGGCAAATCAAGAGTTAGTGAAATTGGATGGCTTGAGTGAATTTGTCAAAGATTCTGTTGAAATCGAAGAAGTTGACTATGGAGAAGTGACGGCGTATGGTACTGCGTTTACGCCATTGTTTATATCGGTTGCACTATGGGTTGGAGCTTTAATGGCGTATGTCGTATTGTATTATGACCAAGAGAAGAGGTTCAAATGGATGGGCAAATTTGCAGATCATAAATTAGTACAATGTGCATTGTATTTGGGATTGGCAGTAGTTCAAGGTTTAGTAACAGCATTCTTGCTAGACTTAGGATTGGATATGGACATTCAAAATTACGGATTATATTATGGTTCTTGCGTATTAATTGCGATTACGTTTATGAGCATCATACAATTCTTGATTGTGAATTTTGGGGAAGTTGGTAAATTCTTAGGCTTGTTAATTTTGGTATTGCAACTTGCGGCATCTGGAGGAACGTTCCCAATCCCATTGATTGATGAGGCATTTCAAAAAATTAGTCCATATTTGCCAATGACCTACACAATTAAGCTAACAAAAGAAGCAGTTGTTATGCAAAGAGATGGCGTAGCAAGCCATAACATAGGAATCATGATGGGATACACGGCTGTATGCTTAGCAATAACAATTCTTGTGCAAGTGGTAAAAAATATGCGTGCCAAAAAGAAAAATGAAGAAGCAAAAGAAACAACTTAAAAATTGTTTGAGGAAATTCAAAAATTTCCTCAATTTTTTTTGGTTTAGTGATTGACATTTTGATTTTATTTGATATAATAATGATAATCATATAAATAAAAAGGAGGACTGAAAATGGCTTTTAAAATAACAGATAAATGTATTAGTTGTGGAAGCTGTGCAGGAGCATGTCCAGTAAGTTGTATTTCTCAAGGAGAAGATAAATATAAAATAGACCCAGAAATATGTATTGAATGTGGAACTTGTGCGGGAGTTTGCCCAGTTGAGGCACCAGTTCTTGATAAAAAATTAGAAGACTAATATAGAAAAAAGAGATTGCAAAATCTCTTTTTATTTGTTAAAAATAATTTTGTGATTAGTTTATGCTTGGATTCGGATTTTCAGAGATGATTGCTGATGATGAAGTTGATTCAAATAATTGATGAATCTGGAGAACTTTACCAGAATCATGAAAGGTATATTTGGCATAAGATTTTCTCATACCAAGTATAAATAAAATGATAAATCCAATCATTATAAATTCATAAAATTTTTTCATCGTTTTTCCTCCTAATAAATTTGTACGATATCTAAATCGACCCAAATTCCAATATTTTCTGACACAGGAGCATCTGGCAAAGTGTATGAACTTTCTAGTCGGTAATAATGCTCTTGTCTTTCGTTTGCGTTAAATGTGAAAGTGCTTGTTAAAGGCACCTCGTGCTCATTCCAATTGCTATCAAATTGATATAATTTGAAATTAAAGGGAACATTTGCTGGTTCAGTTCGAATGGAAAGAGTATAGGCTAAATTTACTTGGGTTATTTTGCCGCTTGTATTATAATTGACTACTTGAAATTCGGTCCCGTAAATGCTTGACCCGAAAAACTTCAATAGGACTTGTAACGTAAATTAAGCGTATTTCAGGTGAGGCGGTTTCTAACATGCCTTCACCAAGTAGGGTTTCCTGATAAGCGCAATAAGCGCCAATTGAATAGTTTAATAATAAGCATATCAAACCAATGGATACAATTTTTTTTAATTTTTGTTTCATAAATTCTCCTTTTTAAAAATTTTAATCTTAGTGAAAATTTTGGCAGATACTGCCTTGAAATAATGATTTTCGAAAAAGATATATTATTTATAACACACAAGTTTACAATTGTCAATACTTTTTGCAAAAAAAGAAAAACTTTCTAGAATTGATTGACAATCCAGCCAAAAAAATATATACTTAAACAAGATAAGAAATGAGTCCATTCCCATTTCAAAAATTTCTAAAAAGGAGGATTTTGTATGCAAGATTTAATCGAAATCAGGTGGCATGGACGTGGCGGTCAAGGTGCAAAAACCGCATCACTACTTCTAGCAGATGCAGCATTTAATACAGGAAAATATATCCAAGGCTTTCCAGAATATGGACCAGAAAGAATGGGCGCTCCCATTACTGCCTATAACAGAATTGGTAATAATCCTATTACAATTCATTCTAATATTTATGAACCAGATTATGTCGTTGTTGTGGATGATACACTTTTGGAAGCAGTGGATGTAACTGCAGGTTTGAAAACAACTGGTGCAATTGTGATTAATACAACAAAAGATAATGAGTATATCAAAAAAGTTTTAAAAGGTTATGCAGGAGATATTTATAAAATCGATGCGAGAAAAGTTTCGATGGAAACATTGGGAAGATATTTTCCCAATACGCCAATGCTTGCAGCCATTGTAAAAGTGAGCCAAATTATGACAGAAAAAGCATTTTTGGAAGATATGGTAGGTTCTTTCAAACACAAATTTGCGAAAAAACCAGAAGTGATTGAAGGAAATATGAAAGCATTAGAATTGGCGCTAAAATCGGTAGAAAAGGTTTAAAAATATGTTTGAATTTTTAAAGAATTTATTAAAATCCGTTAATTTTAAAACAAGTAACGAAGAAGTTAACAAATATAATAAAATGATTTATTCTATTATTGTCTTGTGTGCCGTATGTTTTATTGGGGTTATCGCTTATTTTGTTGTGAAACATTGGCCAGATTTTATCGAGATTGTACAAGAAAATTGGAATGATTCAAAAGCGATTTTTAATCCGAAACAATAGGGAAGAAAGGAGTTTTTTATGACAGAGATAAATGCAAATACACCAATGGACGAATTAACAATTGGTGGAAATATTTATACAGCTGGAAATGCTAAAGAGTTCAAAACAGGTGACTGGCGTTCTACAAAACCAATTTTTTTATCAGAAAAATGTAGACAATGCGGTTTGTGCTTTCCAGTATGCCCAGATGACGCCATTCCAGTCAACAAGGAATGTAAAAGAGAAGATTTTGATTACGATGCCTGCAAAGGCTGTGGCGTATGTGCAAAAGTATGCCCATTCGGCGCCATTGAAATGGAGTAGATTAGAAAGTAGAGGGATATTTATGGTAGTAATCAGAAAAGCAAAATTAAATGAATTTGATGCAATATTTGATTTGCGAAAGCAACTTTGGAAAGAAGAATTGCCATTTGATTCAAATATAAAAAAAGATTATTACGAAACAGAAGAAGCAAAAAATGAATTATTAAAAGCGATTAAAGCCAGAAAGAATATATTTTTGGTTGCTGAAGAAAATCAAAAAATACTGGGAATTGTAGATGGATGCATGGATAGTAATTGTAAATATTATAATGAAAAAGTTGGGTATTTAGCTCATTTATGTGTGGATAAAAATCATAGAAAACAGGGCATTGGCAAATTATTAATGGATGCATTTAGTGAAAAAATGAAGGAAAAAGGCGCAAAATTTATAAAGTTAAATGCATTTAGAGAAAATGAGCCAGCAGTGTCGCTCTATGAAAAAGATGGCTTTCAGGAATATTCCGTATATTATACAAAAAAGATATAATCTTTCATTATATCATATTTAAGACAATTTGTCAAATTTACAAAAATGGAAAAATGTGGTATAATAAAAGGTTAGGGCAAACGTAGGGGCACGTAAGCACCATGCCCGTACAATAATACACAGCAAACAACCCGTAGGGGTCGGTCTTGACCAGTCCAATATAAAAAATCTAAATATATAAATTGATATAATATGAATGGATTAAATAGATACAAATCAGATACAAAATCAATTTAAAATAGAAAAAGGAGGAGAAAATATATGTTAAGAACGAAGATTTTCAGTATGTCCATTTGGACCGATTGAAACAGAATAAAAAGGAAAGAAAAATATGAAAATACTAAGTAATTGGATTGGACATTTAGAAAAATCCATAGAAAAGTCTGCTGGTTGTGGTCATATTGATTTATCAAAACTTACACCAGAAGAAAGAGAAAAAGCATTTGTTACTTTTGGAGAAGGTAGTGAAAATCTCACAAGACTATTGAAAACGGCTTACGAACATAATGTTGAAAGTCAATTTTGCTGTTCAGATTGTGAAAACTCAAATGGATATGTAACTTTTAAGGTAACAGATGATAATTTAAAATATTTACGAGATGTTGGAAAGGTGCTTTCTAATTATGATGTAACAACTACGTTTGAAGAACATTACACAATGGGAATGAAAGTCAATTTTTGCAGTTTTAATCATGAACCGTCGGAGCATTGGTTTGGAATAGCAGCTGATGTTATGGAAAATATTCAAAATTTTGATTGTGAACATCCAACGGAACTTTATCATGAAAGAATTTATACGCACAATGCTCCATTAGGCAACAGAATACAAGAAAAGTTACTTACTATATTAAAATATTTTGAAGCGGAAGACAAATTGTCATATTGCATTGAACTTTTAGAAGAATCCATATCACAAGGTGATTCTGTTGATTTAACCAAACTTACACCAGAAGAAAGAGAGAAGGCTTTTGTTACTTTTGGAGAGGGAAGTGAAAGTCTCACAAGGCTATTGAAAACGGCTTACGAACATAATATTGAAAGTCGATTTTGCTGTGCAGGTCATGGAATTGATCCTGGATATGTAGCATTTAAGGTAACAGATGATAATTTAAAGTATTTACAAGATATAGGAAAAGTGCTCTCTAATTACGATATAAAGACTGTATTTAGTGAACTTGATAAAAAACGAACAGTTTGTTTTTATGGTTTAAATAGTGAAGCGTCAAATGATTGGTTTGTAATAGTAGCTGACGTTATAGAAAATTTTCAAAGCTTTGATTGTGAACATCCAACAGACCTTTATCATGGAGAAATTAGAGTGGAAAGAGATTCATTAGGTGACAGCTTCAAAAAGATGTTAATAAAAGTACTAAAACAGTTTAAGCCTCAAAATAACTTATTACCAGAAGGAAGAACAAATTATTATGATGAACAGAAAAATAAATTTAATAAAAAAGTAAAGCTAGATAATATAGACGGTAAATTCAATCCAGGGAATACAGAACATCAAGACAGTAAAACAATAAAAAAAATGAAAGGAGAAAGAGAAATATGAGAGAACGTTTAAGTGGAAACGAAGCAGCTGCCATTGCGATGAAACAAATCAATCCAGATGTTGTTGCTGCTTTTCCAATCACACCTTCAACAGAAATTCCACAATATTTTTCAACATTTGTCAGCAATGGAACGGTGGATACAGAATTTGTGGCTGTTGAAAGTGAACATAGTGCCATGAGTGCCTGCATTGGTGCACAGGCAGCCGGCGGAAGAGCCATGACGGCAACATCTGCCAATGGATTATCTTTGATGTGGGAAATGATTTATATCGCATCAAGTTTGCGTTTGCCAATTGTGATGTCTTTGGTAAACAGAGCGGTATCAGGTCCATTGAATATACACAATGACCATTCAGATGCCATGGGAGTACGTGATAGTGGCTGGATAATGACTTTTTCAGAAAATAATCAAGAGGCATATGACAATTTAGTTATGGCGCACAGAATTGCAGAACACAAAGATGTTTTGCTTCCTTTAATGGTATGCCAAGATGGTTTTATTACGTCACATTCCATTGAAAATATTGAGCTAATTGAAGATGAAAAAGTCAAGGAATTTGTTGGAAAATACAAACCGGAACATTATTTGTTAAATGACAAAGAGCCAATCGCCATTGGTCCATTGGATTTGCAAGCATACTTGTTTGAGCATAAAACCCAGCAAGCTATTGCAATGAGAAATGCTAAAAAAGTGATTTTGGATGTTGCCAAAGATTTCGAAAAAATGACTGGCAGAAGCTATGGCTTTTTTGAAGAATACAAAATGGAAGACGCAGAAGTTGTGATTGTTTGTATGAATTCAACGGCTGGAACAGCGAAATATACAGCGGATAGAATGCGTGAGCAAAGCGTAAAAGCTGGCGTTTTGAAAATTCGTGTATTTCGTCCATTTCCAGCAGAAGAAGTTGCAAAAGCCTTAGCAAAGGCTAAAGCAATTGCTGTTTTGGATAAAGCAGATTCGTTAAATGCGGCTGGTGGAGCGTTGTTTGAAGATGTGACATCTGGTATGTTTGTTAATAAAATTCAAGTTCCTACTGTAAATTATGTTTACGGAATTGGTGGTAGAGATACGACTTCTAAAGAGATTGAAAGTATTTATCAGGATTTGTTGGAAATTGTGAAGACAGGAGAAATCGGAAATCCATACAGATATTTAGGCGTAAGGGGGTGTGAATAATGGCTTATAATCATAAACAAGTAATGGTGGATAGACCATCTAGATTAACTTCAGGTCACAGAATGTGTGCAGGTTGTGGAGCGCCAGCTGTTGCCAGAATGATTTTAAGAGCAGTGAAACCAGAAGACCATGTGGTTGTTTCAAATGCAACAGGTTGTATGGAAGTTTCAACCTTTTTATATCCATATACATCATGGACGGATTCGTATATTCATACAGCTTTTGAAAATGCAGCAGCAACGTTGTCAGGCGTAGAAGCAGCTTACAAAGCAATGAAAGCAACTGGAAAATTGCCAGAAGACAAAGATACAAAATTCATCGCATTTGGCGGAGATGGCGGAACATATGACATTGGGCTTCAAAGTTTATCAGGTGCTATGGAACGTGGGCACGATATGGTGTATGTTTGCTATGATAATGGTGCTTATATGAACACAGGAATTCAGCGTTCGTCTGCAACACCAAAATTTGCAGATACAACCACAACGCCTGCTGGAACCAAGGTTCCAGGTAAAATGCAACCAAGAAAAGATTTGACAAAAATTATGGTTGGGCATCATTTGCCTTATGTGGCACAAACAATTGCTTTGAACAATTTTAAAGACTTATATGAAAAATCAGAAAAAGCAATTTATACGGAAGGCGCGTGTTTCTTGAATGTTTTGGCTCCATGCCCACGTGGTTGGGGTTACAATACGGAAGATTTAATGCAAATTAACAAATTAGCAGTGGAGACTTGCTATTGGCCGTTATATGAGGTAATCGATGGAAAATATGTGGTAAATTATAAACCAGCGAAAAAACTTCCAATTGAGGAATTTTTACGTCCACAAAAGAGATTTAAACATATGTTCAAGCCAGGCAACGAATGGATGATACAAGAATTCCAAGAAGAAGTTGACGCAAGATGGCAAGAATTGTTAGATTTAGAGGAAATCACAAACAAATAACGTAGGGGTCGGTCTTGACCGACCCAAAAACAAAAAATGCACATTATGATGAAATTTATGTGATAAATTTGTGAATTTTGTGTGAATTTTTGTAAAATAGGGAAAAATCTTCAAATAGGTGAATTTTATGGAAGAAAAACCAAAGATAGATTCCAAAACAATTGCAAAAGCAATGGCTTCGCTAGTCATCATTGTTTGCTGTGCGATTGTTTTGGCGAAGTATTTGATAAACGACGATTTCCGAAATACCATTGATGCGAAAATTTTAAGAAAAGAAGTTGCGGAAAATTCGTCAAATACAATCGAAATTAATTCTGATAGCAACCCTTTTATTTATGCATTTGATAAATATATCACGGTTTTGAGTAAAAACGTGTTGAGTTTTTATGACCAGCGAGCCAATTTTGTTGGAAGCGTGGATGTCAATATAACGACTCCATATATGAATGCAAGAGATAAATATTTGGCGGTGGCGGAAAATGGTGGCAACAAATTCTATTTTATCACAGAAATGGGAATTCGTTGGAAAAAAGAAGTCGATGGGGAAATTTATCGCGTGAGCATCAATAAAAATGGTTATGTCAGCGTTATTTTGAAAAATGCGCTTTATAAATCGGTGATTGTGGTGTTTGATGTAGATGGAAATGAATTATGCAGAAAATATTGTGCGAAAAATTATGCGGTTTGCTCAGAAATTTCGGACAATAACAAATATTTGGCAATTGGTCAAATCAATTATTCTGGCACAGTTGTGAAATCGGTTGTGAACTTGATTGTGATAGAAAATATTAAAGATAATTCAGTGAATACGTATGAATCAGAATCAGGGAAGATTTTGAACAACATTCGTTTTAATGACAAAAATGAAGCGATTTGTATGTTTGATTCCTATGTGCAAAGGTTGACAGAAACGACAACGGAAAAGCTGTATGATGTCAAGGAAAATAACTTATTTGTGGATATTAATCTCGAAAATAATATGGTTATTGTGGAAAAGGAAACCTCTGGTTTGTTTTCGTATCAATATCAAATGAGCATCAAAAATACGATTGGCAAAAGTGACAATTTGTATTTTTTAGAGAATGATGTTCCGAAAAAACTGAAAGTAACGAGAAAATTCATTTGCTTGCATTTAGC
Source organism: uncultured Clostridia bacterium (assembly GCA_947649935.1). Taxonomy (GTDB): domain Bacteria; phylum Bacillota; class Clostridia; order TANB77; family CAG-508; genus Scatovivens. The sequence goes on along the minus strand of CANSTR010000001.1, from coordinate 25,500 downwards.
AAATGAAGTCAGAATTGTAAGCCCAGGTGGATGGCTTCTGAAACGTTATATTACACATAGCGAAATTCAAGATATTGTTGTTGGAGATAGTGTCATTGGAATTGTTTATCATAATAAAATTGAAGTAATTGATGTATAGGAGGAAGGTAATTATGGGTATCATAGTAGATGTAATTTTATTCATCATCCTAGCAGGGAATGCCGTGGCTGGATACAAAATGGGGCTGGCGAAAGTGGTCTTTAATATACTTTCTACGATTGTAGCGATTATTTTGGTTTTTATTTTGTATCGACCAGTGAGCAATTATGTGTTCAACAACACGCAAATGGCGCAAAGCTTAAAAAGTACATTGACAGAAAATCTTAGTGGCTTGTTGATAAAGGAAACCAACGAAAGTATGATGATGCAAAAAGAAGACGACAATGCTATGAATGACATTCTCAGTGTGTTCATGGGGGAAGACATGAATCGAATGATTGAAAATGCAACCAATGTGTCCATCGGGGAAAACGTGAATCAAATGGTTCAAAATACAACAGAGGATATGGTTGCAAAGGTATCTGGCGAAATTGCTTATAAAATTGTCAGCGCAATTGTATTTTTAGGTTTATTTGCTATCATTCGAGTTTTGCTTTCTATTTTGAGAAACTCTGTTGACTTTTTAGCAAATTTGCCATTTATTCGAGTGATTAACAGTTCTGGTGGAATGGTATATGGTGTTGTCAAGGGGTTTTTGTTAGTGTATGTAATACTTGCTGTTTTATCGCTAATGGCACCAATGATAAGCGACACTGTTGTTTTACAAGCAGTAGACCAATCTTGGGTTGCGAGCAAGATGTTTTATCATAATATCCTGTTAAATGTGATATTTAAATTCTTATAGTGGAGATGGTAATTTGGGAAGAAGAAAAAAGGAAAAAAAGAAAAAAAGTAATGTTGGAAAATTTATATTAGTCATTGTATTATTTTTGATATTAATATTAGGTTCCTATTTGGGCTATTCTGTTGCCAAGAATGGTGGTGGACTGCAAGGAATATTGGCTACTGTTTTGGGGCAAGATATGGAGAAATTGGAGGATTTAGACACAATTGATGTATTAGTTTTGGGAATTAGTGAGGACTTGGATTCGAAATTAACAGACACCATTATGGTTTGTTCCTATAACCCAAAAACGCAAAGGGCATCGATGTTGTCGATTCCAAGGGATACGTATATTGGAAAAAATAAGTCCAAAGCAAATGGTTATGACAAGATTAATGCCGTTTATGGAAGTAAAGGTGCAGAAGGCACATTAAAAGCAGTGAATGAAATAACGGGAATGAATCTTCAATATTATGTTGTTGTCAATAACCAAGTGGTAATTGATTTGGTTAACGATATTGGTGGTGTTTATTTTGATGTGCCAATTAAAATGAATTATGATGACAAAACGCAGAATTTGCATATTCATTTAGACAAAGGCTATCAAAAGTTGGATGGTGACCATGCAGAGCAATTGCTAAGATTTCGCCATAATAACAATGGAACATCATATCCTTCCGAATATGGCGATAACGATTATGGCAGAATGAAAACGCAACGTGAGTTCATGGTGGAAGTGGCAAAACAAACGTTAAAATTGAAGAATATTACGCATATAAAAAGTATCATGACAACGATTTTTCAAAACGTAGAAACGAATTTGAAGTTAGATGATATCTTCCCTTATGTGCCATGGGCAGTTAGCTTTGATACAGCGAATATTAGTAGCAATCAAGTAGTGGCAAATCCGCAAGAATATAATAAACTAAGTTTTGTTGTTTATGATGAGGAAGAAACAGAAAAAATTATCAAAGAGATGACAAATTACGTGGAAGGAATCGATAATACGCAAACAGCAGAAGACCAAAACACAGCCATTGAAGTGAACAATACTACGAATACTACTAACACGACGAAATCTAAAAAATCTACGAAAAAATAAAAAAAACTTGACATTTTATGTAAAATATGTTAAAATATAATTAACATAAAATATCGGGAAAATATACATCGCCTATGAGGCAAAGGAGGAACTTTATGAGAAGATTAAAAAAATTTTTTCAAAAAAGACCAGTAATTACTGGATTATTATTGGCAGTTGGATTTGGATGTCTGTTTTTTGTAGCTGCTTGTTTAGATGGGATTGGGGCAATAGATAGTATAGATATTATCTTGCCTGTTTTTGGAACATCTCTGATTTCTTTTGATGCTGGCTATAGGATTGCCAGTCAGAAAAAAAAGTAATGATTGATTATCCCAGCCCAGCACTAAAAGAGGAGAAACACCATGTTTTAATAAAGGTGTTTTTTCTTTTTTTAAAAAATAGAAAAAAAGCTTGCTTTTTTCAAAACAAGCTTATATAATAAACAAGGAAATAATTTTTATTTCCTTGTCTTCTTCTTTTTGGATTTTTTCTTTTTATGTCTATGTTGTGAAACCAAAATGGTGATTCCAACCGCTAACAACAAAACCCCAGCAGTAAAAAGAATGATTTGTGTGTCAATTTTTTTTTCAACATTATGACTTGCCAAAAGTTCTGTTGTATATTGTGTTCCATCAATTGTATAAGTCACTTTTCCAAGCACGCTATTAATAGCAATTGGTGCTTCCAAATTTTCATTTAAAGTAATTTCTGGCTCTAAATTTGCCACATCAAATTCGGTATTTAAATAGGTAGACAAAGTATCTTTTGCTAACAAATCCAGACTTTTCGTATCGTTATTTGCATTTTCAATTTCAATATTTTGAATCACATCATTTTCTTTTACAAAATCTGTAACTGCAAAATCGTCAAAACCATAATCAAATAACGCATTTGTATCAACATATCTTTCACTCAAACCGTCGCTGTTGGTGCCACCTTGTAGCACGACGGAAATTAGTTCTATGTTATTTTTCCTAGCACCTGCAATCAAACAATTTTTAGCTTCTGTTGTATAGCCAGTTTTTATGCCGATTACATTTTCGTTATAATATTGACTTTTGGGGCGAAGCATGTCATTTGTTGTGGTGCAAATTCTGTCTGTAGCGGGATATTGGTTAGTTGCTGGTAAAGTATAGGAAGTAGTTGACACATATTTTTGAAATGTTTCATTTTTCATGCAATAAGAAGCCATCAAATACAAATCATAAGCAGTTGTATAATGATTTTCCTGATGAATTCCATTCGGATTCACGAAGTGCGTGTTTTGGCAACCGAGTTCGCGTGCCGTAGCATTCATCATTTCAGCAAAATTTTCGACAGAGCCACCAACGTGTTCTGCCAAAACGATAGCAGCATCGTTGGCGGATTTTACCATTAAGGCATATAGCAGGTCTTTGACAGTCATTTCTTCGCCAGGTTGCAAATTTGCATTCACATAACCTGCTGGCAAAGAGTAAACGGCATTACGGCTAACGGTTGCCATTTCATCTAGTTTGCAATTTTCGAGTGTTAAAATGGCGGTCAAAATTTTCGTCGTGCTTGCTGGGTACATTTTTTCATAAGCATTTTTTTCATATAAAATTTTCTGTGTGCTTTCTTCGACTAAGATGGCAGCAGTCGATGCAATTTCTGGCTCATAAGCCATGCAAAAGGACTCCCAAAAAATCAAACAAAGGAAAAAAATCAGTAAAAGTTTAGGTTTCAATTTCATAAAATACTCCATTTCTTATTTCAAACTATGTAACATTATATAGGAAAAGTCGACACAATTCAACAAAAATTAAAAATAAAAATAGAAAGGATGATGAATCATGGATAAACAAACAGGAATTAAAATAGCCATAGTTGCTATCGTAGCAATTTTGGCAATTGCGTATTATTTTTCAAGTCATAAAGAAGAAAGTGAGAATTATGACAATCTTTTAGCAGACAGTGTTGTTGCAAATCATACAACAACAGAAGAAGTCGTGGAGGAAAAGAGCACGATAAAAGTGTATGTGACAGGGGAAGTTAATAACCCAGGAGTCATTGAATTAGAGGAGGGGGCGAGAATACAAGATGCCATAGAAGCAGCTGGTGGAATCAAACCAGAAGCCAATTTAGAAGATGTCAATCTGGCGTATGAAGTAGAAGATGGCGAAAAAATTTACATACCAAATCAGTCAGAAGAATCTACAGAAATGGCGGAAGGTGCTGGGACTGCGACTGCGACTGAAAGTTTGACAGGCTCAAGCAGTAATTCAAAAGGAAAAATTAACATCAACAAAGCAACAGCCTCTGAATTAACAGCCATTCCAGGAGTCGGAGAATCGACAGCACAGAAAATTGTAGCTTACCGAGAGGAAAATGGCAAATTTAAAGCAATTGAAGATATCAAAAATGTTTCTGGAATTGGAGATAGTAAATTTAATAATATAAAAGATTATATCGCAGTAAAATAAATTTTGTAAAAGGTATTGACTTTTGATGCTTTTTAAGATATAATAAGAAAGGAGTAACAAATGTACGACATTGAAATATATGAAGATAAAAATGGAAAAAGCGAAATAAAGGAATATATTAAAGAATTAGAAAGTAAAAAACATACAAGCAAACATGATAAAATAAAATTTGCAAAGATAATAGGGTATATTGATTTATTGGCTGAGAGTGGTTTAAAACTAAAAGAACCATATATAAAGAAGCTTAACAAAAATATATGGGAGCTACGTCCATTGAGGGACAGAATACTTTTTGCTAGTTGGCAACATAATAAATTTATATTATTAAGTGTGTTTATGAAACAAACACAGAAAACACCAAAAAGTGAAATAGAAAAAGCAAAAAGATTCTTAAAAGATTATAAAGATAGGAGTTAAAAAATGAGTGAGTTTACTAATTGGAAAGATTTTAGAAAAGAATTGAATATAACACCAGAAGAAGAAGCTGAAATTGAATTGGAAAAAGACTTAATAAAAGCAATGATTAAAGCTAGGAAAAAGTCAAACTTAACCCAACGTCAATTAAGTGAAAAAAGTGGAATTATTCAGCCATCGATTGCAAAAATTGAAAGTTTGGCACGTTCTCCACAGGCAAGCACTTTAATTCGATTGCTATATCCTATGGGTTATACATTAAAAGTTGTACCATTAGATAAAGATCAGAAAAATATGAATCAAGAAAAAAGATAATTTATAAAACCTGCCTTGTTGGCAGGTTTTATGGATTTAGAAATTTTCTTGCACGTTTCTTGATTTTTCCAGCACGAAAAACAATAATTCTGTGTTGCAAAAAAGCAACAACAACTCTAATAACGATTAAAATAATAACAATCACTAGAATTGGCCAGAACTGGATGCTGGTTGATTCTGACGTTTCTGGTGTGGCGTTTTGAATGCTATCTGAGCTTTCTGCAATAGTAGCAGAATCCGAGATTGGCATTTCGCTCATTTTTTCTTGGGCAGTTTTTTCGGTAGAAACAGCATATTGCATAAAATTGTTGTTGCCGTATTCTAGCAAACTAATCGTATCCAAATATCTGGCGCTTCTGCCATCTTCGGTTGTTTCTGCATGAAACACAATCGAAATTAATTCTAACCCATCTTTCAAACTCATCGCAATCATGCAATTCTTAGCTTGTGTCGTAAAGCCAGTTTTTCCACCAATTACATACGGATAATAATAAGGACTTTCGCGGTTCATCAAACTATTTGTGTTTTTTAAAACACGGTCTCCTATGGGATATTGTGGCGTTGCAGGAAGCGTGTATTCTTCAGTGGAAGCAATGTGCCTAAACAATTTATTTTGCATGCAATATCGTGTGATTTTTGCCAAATCAGAAGCGGTGGTATAATGATTTTCATCATGAATGCCATTGGCATTGACAAAATGTGTACTGGTGCAGCCAAGTTCAATGGCTTTTGCATTCATGATGTTAGCAAAATTTTCGCTGGTGCCGCCAATATACTCTGCAATCACGTTTGCAGCTTCGTTGGCAGATTTCAACATTAATGCATACAACAAATCTTCAATAGTTAATTCTTCGCCAACTTGAATTTTGGCATTGGTGTATCCACTTTTGATAGAAGTAATTGCCTGCTCACTGGCAACTGTTTTTTCATCAAGAGAACAACTTTCGATGGCAATGATGGCAGTCAAAACTTTGGTTGTACTAGCCGGGTACATTAAGGCGTTTGCTTCTTTTTCATATAAAACAGTTCCTGTATTGCTGTCAATCAAAATAGCAGAAGGAGAATAAATCATAGGCTCGTCTGCGAAAACAGTTCTGGTTGTGAAAAAGTTCATGAATAGAAGAAAAAATAATAAAATTAAAATTTTTTTGTAAAAAGTCATTAAAAATCTCCTCTTAAGGTAATAATATAATATATCTATTATATACTTAAATAGAACGAAAATAAAGAGGAAATGAGAAAAAATTGATAATTTATATTTTAACATTTATAACCGTTATAATTTTAATTTTTACGAATGCCATAACAGATGCGCCGAATGCAATTGCTACCTTGGTTGGAACCAAAGTGATGCCATTTCGCAAAGCAGCCAAATTAAGTGCAGTTTTCAATTTTATTGGCATTATTGTGATGAGCTTCATTAATATTTCTGTGGCAGATTGCATTAGCTCCATGGTCAATTTGAATGACAGTGAACATGGCATTGTTGTGCTTGTTTCTGCAATGATTGCAGTCATTCTATTTTCACTTATTGCCATGAGATTTGGTATACCAACCAGTGAAACACATGGATTAATTGCAGGTTTAACAGGAAGTGCGGTTGCCATTTATGGTTGGCATTCCGTAAGCTTTGCCGAATGGATGAATGTCATTATTGGGCTGGTGTGGTCAATTTTGGGAACGTTGGTTGTTGGATTTGCAATTTCCAAGATAGCGGAGAAATTTTTTACTTTTCAGAAAAAAAGCGAGATTGAAAAATGGCAAATTATTGGTTGTTGTGGAATGTCTTTTATGCATGGTGCACAAGATGGGCAAAAATTCATTGGAATTTTGATTCTATTTTTTAGTTTAGTAAGAAATGTAGCAATACCAGAAAATGTAAGTGCTTGGGACAATGTTTGGATTATTTTGTATGTAGCGGTTATCATGGCGATGGGGGTTTCGATTGGGGGCAAAAAGATAGTGGATAATATTGGTGGAGAAATGGTAGAACTAGATAACAAGCAAGCACTTTTGAGTGATATTACAACTGTTTTTACGCTGTTTATAGCAAGTATGACGGGAATTCCAGTTAGTACAACACATGCAAAAACCATGTCGATTATTGCAATTGGTAAAAATGAAAAAACGAAAATCGATCAATCAAAAGTGCTTAGTATTTGTAAAGCCTGGTTTTGGAACTTTCCAATTTCAGGCGCGATTGGATATGTTCTAGCCATTTTAATTACCAACTTTTTAGGATAATTAATCGTAAAACTTCTTCAAATCGTTAAAATCAATATCCAATATGTAGCACAAAGCAACTAATTCAAAATCCTTAAGAACCATTTTGCAGCTTTCAATTCTGTAAAGTTCATCTGGATTTATGGCGACACCAATCAATTCTAGTTCTCTGCAAACGTCAACTTTTTTCAGTTTTTTCTTTTTGCGAGTACTTCGGATTAATTCGCCAGAAAAATTTGAACGATTATCAATCTTTTTCAAAATGTACCTCCTTCTGTTATATTTTATAGATTTTTCGCCGAGTTTGAAGGATTTATAATCAGCGATTATGTGTTATAAACGTTATTATTTGGGCATAATAAAAAAATAAATCCTGTATTTATATTGATTTTACAACAATATGTGTGTTAAAATAAGCACGGAAACTGCTTGTTTTTAAAAATGTTTCAAAAATTTAAGTAAAGGGGGAAGAAAATATGGTAAAAATATCGGACGCTGAATTGGAAGTATTAAAAGTTATTTGGAATAAAAAAGAAACAACTTCTAATGAAATTATAAAAGAGGTAGAAAGTTTTAACTGGTCATCTAATACGGTTAGAACGTTAATTAGAAGATTAGAGAAAAAAGGAGCGATTCAATCTATCAAAAAAGATGGGAAATCTTATATCTACAAACCAGTATACGATAAAGAAGAATATCGAGTTCAAGTTACAAAAGGATTGCTAAAGAAGTTGTACAACAATTCAGCCAAAGAAATGCTTTTAACATTTTGCCAAGCAGGCGATTTAACTGCCAAAGATTTAGACGAAATTGTACAGGAAATAGAAAAATAGGACATAGCACAAAAGTGCAATTTTGTCAAGTTGACATAAGAACAAAAATGTGATATAATGAAATTTAGGGGATAAAACTGGAAAGTATAAATTTTTTTCCAGTTTTTTGCTATTTTTGGGAAGTAAAGTGAAAAGACTTGAATGAAACTGAATTTCATTATATAATAAAGTAAAGGAATGGAATTGGAGAAGTAGTTTAAATGCAAGATTTAGATTTGATGAAAAACATGCCAAAGTTGATTGTAAAATGGTATCAACAAAATAAAAGAGAATTGCCTTGGCGAAAGGAAAAAAATCCGTATGATATTTGGATTTCAGAGATTATGTTACAACAGACTAGAATTGAGGCGGTTATGGGATATTATGAGCGATTTTTAAAGAGTTTGCCAACAGTGAAAGATTTAGCAGAAGTGAATGAGGAAAAATTGCTGAAATTGTGGGAAGGTTTGGGATATTACAATCGTGCCAGAAATTTGAAAAAGGCAGCTCAAATCGTACAAGAAAAATACGATGGAAACATGCCGAAATCCTATGAAGAATTGCTAGAGTTGCCAGGAATTGGCGAATACACAGCTGGTGCTATTGCTTCGATTGCGTATGACGAGCCAGTTCCAGCTGTTGACGGAAATGTGCTTCGCGTGGTAAGCCGAGTTGTAGCGAGCAAAAAAGATGTTTTGGAAGCAAAAACGAAAAAAGAATTTACGGAAAAATTGCAAAAAATCATGCCGAAACAAGCTGGCGATTTTAATGAAGGTTTGATGGAACTTGGTGAGCGCATTTGTTTGCCAAATGGTGAGCCATTTTGTGATAAATGTCCTTTGCAAGAAATTTGTCTAGCGAAAAAAGAAGGTTTAATAGCTGAAATTCCAGTACGAAATGCAAAAATCAAGAGAAAAAAAGAGCAGAAAACTGTTTTTTTATTGGAATGTGAAAGTAAAATTGCGATTCGTAAAAGAGAAAGCACTGGTTTGCTTGCGAATTTATATGAGTTTCCGAATGTGGATGGAAAACTTACCAAAAAGGAAATAGAAAAAGTTTTGCAAGATTGGAAGTTGCAAGTAAAAAGCGTGGAAAAGGCGGGGACACATCATCATATTTTTTCGCATGTAGAGTGGGATATGGTCGGATTTAAGGTTTCTGTGGAAAATGTGAATGACAAATTTATTTGGGGGGAACAGCAGGAACTTTGGGAGAAATATGCGATACCTGGGGCGTTTAGTAAGTTTCGTGAGAAGATGTGAAAAATTGAAATGTTTGCTTGTGTAATTGGAATAAATGGTGTATAATTTTATAAATTAATAATGGAGGAAATCAATGAATTTATATATCAATGGAAGTAATCGAAATCAAAATTGTTATCAGATTTTGAGCGATTTGAAAGAAGCGGAAGATAGATTATTTTCTCTGGCTGACAAAAGTGTGAATTATTGTTTGGGGTGTAGTTCATGTATCAATCATTTAGAAAATTTTTGTGTTATAGAAGATGATATGCAAGAATTGTACCAGTATATGGCTGAAGCGAAAAAGATTATTATTGCAACACCAATTTATATGAATCATATAACTGGCATTTTGAAAAATGTGATTGATAGATGGAATCCATATGGTTCACATGAGGAACTTTTAAAAGGAAAAACGATTTATTTAATCACAGTTGGGCAAATGAGTGAAGAAGAAAACCAAGAAATTGCTGAAAACATTAAAACGTATTTTGAAGGACTTGGAGAATTCATGGAATTTAAGGTGGTATTTTTGAAAAATTTTTCAAGTGGAGATGTGGTAACGGTAAATGAAGTGAAAAAAGAACATTCAGATTATGATAAAATTATAAATAATTTGAAGGAGAAAATTCATGAAAAAATTGTTTAAAGATTGGAACCAATTTGAAATCGGATTATTATTGTTTGATATAATGGCGATATTAATTTCGTCCGTGATAGGAAAAAGCAAAATTTTAGTTGTTTTAACATCGTTAGCAGGGGTAATTTGTGTGTTATTACAAGCGAAGGGAAAAATATTGAGCCAATTTGTTGGAATGATAGAGGTGATATTATATTCTATCCTATCCTATCAAAATCACTATTATGGGGAAATTATTATTTATGTATTAGTTGTATTTCCAATGTATGTTTATGGTGTGTTTTCTTGGATAACACACAGAAACGAAGAAACGGATACAGTAGAATCGAATGAGATATCGAAAAAAGAATGGGGAATTTTAGCGTTTGCAAGTGTAGTTGGATTCGTGTTGTTATATTGTGTATTAAAATATTTTAATACGAGCCAATTAATGATTTCGAGTTTATCCATGGTTACTAGTTTGATGGCTACTTATTTAATTACAAGAAGGAGTAAGTATAGTTTTATTTTTTACATAGGGAATGATATCATTTTAATATTATTATGGGGAATTCCTATTTTACAGGGAGAATTTTATCTAGTTCCGGTTTTAGTTGAAAATATTGTATTGTTATTAAATGATAGTTATGGATTGAAAAATTGGAATGAAAACATATAAAAACAACGCAATTACCGTTAAAAAACGATAATTGCGTTAATTTTTACAAATTTTATGTTGTATTTTAATGATTAAATGGTTGATTTTGCTATTGACACCATAAAATTTTTATGTTATATCTGGTATATAGTTATTTGATAATTATAATAATTTTATACGATTGGGGGAAAAATATGGGAGTTTTAGATGGAATAGTTGGAACAATTGATTCAGGCTCAGAGTATGATTTGCAAGCATATCAAAACTATTTGGCAAATTTAATGAGCAAAGTCATAAATTCACAATATAACATTGAAATGATGGCAAAGGAAATTACGAGTACAGTGATGGTAGAAGGAAAATGGTACGATGACTGTGCAGCAGCATTTGCTCGTTGGTGGAATGATGATGCTGGAGAAAAAGATGGAATAGATTATTTGAATGGATTATCTACGATACTAGAAAATTTAGTGAAGATAACAGCTGCAGAAGTTTGTGTGGATATGAGAAATTCAACGACAATGAGAGCATCGTATTCAGCCTATTCGTTGATTAATGATTTTGCAAATGGTAATCCGTACATACATGGCATTCGCAATATGACAAAAGCTGATTTAGGACAAATTGGAGAAACAGTCTGTAGAGCTGGTGTTAAGAATTCTGCGAATGGGGAACAAATTAATAGCATGATAGGACGTGTTTCTGAGTGTGCTGATACTATCAAGAGTAATGTAAAAGAGATATGTAATAGTATTCAAGAAGATTTAATTGATGGACGAGCCCTTAAAATCAAAGGTTTGGATTCTTCTATTCTGGAAGATAGAAAAAGAGATATGTTGTTTAGAGTCAATACGATTGTAGAACGCTTGAGTAACGAGTTAAAAAATTCTAGATTGAAGATTTCACGTGATGAAGCAGTGGTGAAAAGTACATTAGATGGCAGTGATGCATCAAGTGCGATTAATGCGGCTGCTGCAGCAACAGTTGCAGGTACAGTATCAGCTGCAACGATGACGGCAGAGGATATGGCAGCTGACGCCAATCATAAAGCAAGAGCAGAGTCAAGCACATCTGGAACAACAGTTCAGGCTAATAGATTTTCTAGACCAATTGATGCAACTAACCTTTCAGGGAAAACAGAAACGACCAATTTGAAATCTCAAACAACAAATAGTAGTTCAAAAGGTACGTTGGATGGGGTTGAGCAAAAAGCAAGTACATCTGGTGTGAAAAATAATAGTTCAACAGGAAAAATAACAGGTGGTACACAGACATTTTCTTCTTCGATCAGTGGTTCGACAGGAACAAGAAATACATTCACAACGGGTTCTGGAACAAGGAATACTACAACTGGTGGTAGAATTCCAAAACCATTTGATACGACAAACCTTACACAAGAACAAGTAACAAGTATAAGGAATTCGAGTGGTAGTGTTAGAACAATTAATGGAGGAAATACAGGTTCAAAGAATACATTAAATAGTGTTGAACAAAAAGCGAACTCAAATTATTTGAAAGGTGAGGTTCAGAAAACAAGTACAAAATCATCGTCAAGTCAGAAGACAAATACGAGTTCGTCTTCTAAAAGTAGTGCATCCAATAAAGGCACTAATTCTTCTTCAAGTAGTGCTAAAAGTACGAACAATAAAGCAAGTAATTATGCAAAGGGTTCTGCGAATGCAGCAAAAGCGACGGGGCAATCCAGTAGCAGTTCAAATAGAGGATTTATAGGAGATCAAGCTAACAAGTCGACACAGCCGAAGACACAAACAAAGAAGACAACATCCTCAGGTGGTGGTAGACCTAATACAACAACAGGAAGTAAAATGGTAAATCAGTCAGCAAGTACAAGAAAAATACCAAATGCTAAACCACCAGCATCGAGTAAAAGTTCAGGAACTTTTAGTACTGTTAGTTCGGCAGATAAAACAAAGCCAAAGACAAAAGGTGGGTTACTATGAGTAAATTAAAAAATAAGATTATTAAAATTTACAATAAGAAGCATTGACAAAAACAAAAGTTTATAATATAACTGAATTAGGTTTTAAAACTTAAGAATAAATTTTTAGAAAATAGGAGGATAAAGAAATGGGAGTTTTACAGGGAATTGTTGGTCATTTTGATTCAGGTTCAGAATATGATTTGAATGCATATAATGAATATTTAACAAATTTAATTAGTAAGGTAGTAAATTCACAATATAATATGGAAATTATGGCAAAGGAAATTACAAGTACAGTTATGGTAGAAGGAAAATGGTATGATGACTGTGCTGCAGAATTTGCACAATGGTGGAATGATATCAAAGGTCAAAAAGATGGTATCGATTATTTACATGGACTTTCTACTGTTTTGGAACTATTAGTAAAGATTACAGCTGCAGATGTATGTACTGATATGATGGGGTCACATAACTTAGGGGTATCTTATGAAATGTACCCACTTGTAAGTGAGTTCGCAAGAGGAAATTGTTATATTCATGGTATCCGAAATTTAACCAAGAATGATTTGGGTGAAGTAAGAGAAATAAAATGTAGAGTAGGAACTAAGATGACTGCTAACGCACAAGCTATCAATAGCATGATTAGTAAAGTTTCTGAATGTGCTGACATTATTACAAATAATGTAAAAGAAATTTGTGCTGATATTCAAGAATATTTGATTGATGGACGAGCTCTTAAAATTAAAGGTTTGGATTCATCCGTTTTGGAAGGTAGAAAGAAAGATATGATTTCAAGAGTAGAAACAATTATAGATCATATTACAACAGAATTCAAGAAAGATAAAGAAAATATCGAACGTGATGAAGCAACCATGAAGAGAACAATGGAATCAGCTGAGTAGAAAAATCGCAAAATAAATATTGTTTTAAAAATCAAATTATTAGAAGTTTTTAATAATTTGATTTTTTTAAATTGGTAAAAAATTGTGTTGCAAAAATATTGGATATTCGTTATAATAAGAAGGAAGAATATAAAGGGGAAAATCTGATATGTTAATAGTGTTGATTGGCGAAGGCAGAATCCATAGAATGATATTGCCACAAGTGCCGTCAGGAAGTTATATTTTAAATGATAAATATGAAAATACCAATAGACGATTAATTCAAGTCGAATCACAAGATGGAAAGTGGCAAATCACAAGTGATAAAATAACGAAAATAGTAAACCCTGATTGCGTAAGTATTACAAATGATAAAATCAATATTAGAAATTCAAGTGAATTATTTGTAAGTAGAGTGGTTTTAAAAGAATACGACGTGCATGAAGTTGTCATTGGAGATTCAAAAACATTCTATTTTTTATGCTGTTTGCCAGTATATGAGGATGATTGGATTTGCTTGAATGTGAAGCGTACGCATGAAATATTGATTGGACGAAATCCTGCGAATCAGATTTCTTATGAAAATGAGTTGGTGTCGGACAAGCACGCGAGGATATTTTTGAACAATGGCAGATGGATGATTGAAAATTACGATAAAAAATATGGCACTTTTTTGAATGATGATTTAGTTTATGATAGAGCCAGATTTCTATTTAATGGCGATACTGTTTTTATTATGGGATTAAAAATCGTGTTGGTAGGCAATTATTTATATGTCAACAATCCTATGGGGAAAATGAACTATGATGAACGTGTTTTGTCATTATATGAAATTCCAGAAGAGGAAATCAGGGAAGATAAAAATGAAGAAGAAAAATATGTAGAGTTATACTCATCAAAAGATTATTTTTATCGACCACCAAGAATCAACAATCGATTGGACAAACAGACAATTGAAATTGTGCCACCACCTTCTAAAAAACAAGACGATATGCCACTTTTCTTAACGATTGGAACAACGCTATCCATGGGACTTATTTCGATTATCAGCGTTTTGCAAACGTTTTCTAGAATTGGAAGTGGATATTCTAAATTATCTGATAATATATTGTCCATTATTTCGTCAGTAGCCATGCTTACCTCTACGCTATTGATGCCACTAGCCATTAGCAAATGGCAGAAAAAACGAGATAAAAAATATGAAGCAAAACGTCAGAAAAAATATAGTGAATACATTGCAACAAAACAAAAAGAGATTGATGAAATCAAGGAAAAACAAAGAAAAATATTATTTGAAAACTATGATACAACAGAAGAATGCACGAGAATCATTTTAAACAAAAGCACACGTTTGTGGGAAAGAATTATCCAAGACCCAGACTTTTTATCCATTAATTTGGGAATTGGAAATGTGCCATTGGATATTGCCATTTCGTATCCACAAAAAGAGGCATTTACCATGGAAGAAAGTGACAATTTAAAAGAAATGATGCATCAATTTACACAGGAAATTGAAACTTTGAAAAATGCGCCAGTGATTGCCACATTAACAGATGAAAAAATCATTGCCTACATTGATAGAAACCAAGAAAATATCAACAAATTTATACAAAATATGTTGATTCAATTGATGGCATTTCAAAGTTATAGCGATTTGAAATTCGTCTTTTTGCTATCAAAGGAAAACTTGAAAAGATGGGAATATGTGAAGTTGCTTCCTTATGTTTGGAATGATGAGAAAGATTTTCGTTTTATTGAAGACGACACAAAAGGCATGGAAGAAATTTCAAAATATTTGGAAGACGAATTTGCCAAAAGAGCCAACCCAGAAAAAGGTTCGAATAATGAAACAAATTATAAAAGTTTTTCACCATACTATTTGATTATCACGGATGACTATCGCAAAATAGAAAACCTAAAAATTATTTCCGACATTTTTGGTGAAAAAAGAAATTTAGGTTTCACCATTTTTTGTATTGCAAATGATATCATTCAGTTGCCAAATGAGTGTAAAACATTTATTGATATTGACGGAAATGCAGGAAGATTCTTTCATAGTGAAATATCGGACAAAAGTCAGATTCATTTTACGTTTAACAATTTAGACACTTTCTTTTTCGATAAAATTGTGCAAATGATATCCAACATTCCAATCAAATACAAATTAACGGAAAAAACAGCGTTGCCAAATACATACAATTTCCTAGAAATGTACAATGTTGGATTAGTAGGACAATTGAACATTTTAGACCGCTGGAAAAACAATGATGCGACACTTTCGTTAGCGGCTCCCATTGGAATTAACGGCGCAGGCAAGCTCATTAACTTAGATATTCACGAAAAATTCCATGGTCCACATGGCTTAATTGCAGGTTCGACAGGTTCAGGTAAAAGTGAGTTTATCATTACATATGTATTGTCATTGGCGCTGAATTATCATCCAGATGACGTAACTTTCATTTTGATTGATTACAAAGGTGGAGGCTTGGCTGGAGCATTTCAAAAGCAAGGCATCAAACTTCCACATTTGGTGGGAACCATTACGAATATTGACAAGGAAGGCTTGCAACGTTCCTTGATTTCCATCCAAAGTGAATTAAAAAGGCGCCAAATTTTATTCAATGAAGCCAGAGAAATGACAGATGGCGGAACGATTGATATTTATAAATATCAAAAATTATATCACAATGGAATAGTCGAACAACCAATTCCACATTTGTTAATTATTTGTGACGAGTTTGCTGAATTAAAACAACAACAGCCAGGTTTTATGGATGAATTGGTCAGTGTATCGAGAATCGGAAGAAGTCTAGGTGTGCATTTAATTTTGGCAACCCAAAAACCAAGTGGCGTTGTGGATGACCAAATCCGAAGCAACAGCAAATTTGCGATTTGCTTGAAAGTGCAAGATAAATCAGATAGTTCGGATATGCTTGAAATGCCAGATGCAGCGTTCATTAAGCAAGCTGGAAGATTTTACATCAAAGTTGGAAATGGCGAATATTTAGACTTGGGACAATCCGGCTGGGCAGGAGCGCAGTATTATCCTTCCGATATTTCGAAAAAACAGAAAGATGATTCCATCAAATTCATTTCGAATATTGGAACCGTCATCAAAGAAATGAATGATTATACCAAAAAGTCGGCACCAAGCAAAGGTGACCAATTAACCAATATCGTCAAAGAAATGCATGATATTGCCGTGCAAGAAAATATACAAGCAGAAAAATTGTGGTTGGATGATATTCCCGAAAAAATTTATGTAAAAGATGTTAAAGAAAAATATAAATTTAAGAGAAGAAATCACAGCGTTGTTGTAACGATTGGAGAGTACGATGACCCAGCCAACCAAAGACAAGGAATTGTAAGTTTGGATTTAGTCAAAGGTGGAAATTTGATTATTTATGGAAGTGCAGACAGCGGAAGAGAAACCTTGATGAGCACGATTGTCTATGATTTAATGGAAACATACACAGCAGAAGAAGTCTGGATGTACATATTAGATTTTGGAACAGAAACATTTCGCATTTTTAATGGTTGCCCAAATGTTGGGGAAGTCATTTTTGCGAATAATGGCGAAAAACTAAAAAGATTTTTTGATAGAATGAAAGAAATCGTCAATGAAAGAAAACAAATTTTGACAGAATACAATGGTGATTACAATTTTTACTTAAAAACAGGTGACCATCCAATGCCGTTAATCACAGTTTTAATCAATGGCTACGATAGTTTTGTCGAAAATTACAACGATATTTTTGATGATACGTTATTGACGTTAACAAGAGAAGGCTTAAAAACAGGAATTGCATTTGTGGTTGTCACAACTGCTTGCAATGATTTGCGTTATCGTATGACCCAGAATTTCAAGCAAAAAATTGCGTTGTCACTCAACAATGAAGATGAATATGTCAATATTTTCAATGGCGTACGAAATCGAAAACCAGCACGCCGATTTGGTAGAGGATTTGTAAATCTAGGAGAAGAAGTTTATGAATTCCAAACGGCAAAAACTTGTGAGCCAGAAGAATATAATGTTTACATCAAAGAAGAAATTGAAAAGGCAAAACAGCGAAATACAACAAAAGCAGAAAAAATTCCGGTGTTGCCAGATGTGGTAAAACGAGAAAATCTAGACATGGAAATTGACGCAGTGGATAATTTCCCAATTGGTTTGCGAAGAAAAGACATCAAGCCAGAATTGTACGATTTTAGAAACAATTTTATCACGATTATGACAGCCAAAGATTTTCAAGATGCTTTGCAATTTTCAGCCAATATTTGGCAAGTGATAAATGAACTTCCAAAAGTGGACACGCTAGTTTTGGATCCAGAAAGAAAAGTGTTATGTGGCAAAGATGATTTGTCAGAAAATTTCGAAGCGATGCTTGCTAAAACAGAGCAGAAAAAAACGAATCACACCATTTGCTTTATTATGGGGCTTGACCGATTTGCCAATTATCTAGAAGAAAATAAAGTGCCAGGTGGCTTAGAAGAAATCATCAAAAAGTGCGGAAGTAGTAAAAATTTTAGCTTTGTGATTGTGGATTCGGCAGCCAAAATCAAAGAGCACAGCTATGATGATTGGTATCGCAAAAACGTAGTAGGCAACAATATTATTTGGGTTGGAAGTGGTGTCAATGACCAATACATTTTAAATACGAATGCGCCGAGAAAAGATATTATTAATGATTGTGGATGCAGTTTTGGATACATTAATAAAAAAGACAAAACAATTATGTTGAAACTTTTTGAAATGAAAGATAAGAGGGAAGACGATGAATGAAGTATTAGTAAAATTATATGTGCCAATGATTAATGAGCAGTATGATATTTGGATACCACTGGATAAGAAAATACATACAATTATTAGGTTGTTAGTTAAATCTGTCAATGAACTAACAAAAGGGTATTATGCACCAAGTAAAACACCACATTTGTACGACAGAATAACAGCCAAGCCGTTTTCTATCAATGCAAAAGTAATTGAAACGGAAATCAGAAATGGAACGGAATTAATTATGATATAAAGAATGATATTGTCAGGTGCCTTACAAAATGAAATCGGATTTGGTTTAGAATTGTAAGGCACCTGACAAAAACAGCGGTATTTGTTGAAAAAATAAATAATATAATGCTTTTAATTATAAAATTAGAAAGAAGGCAAAAATGAACGAATTAGAAAATATGAATAATTTAGCTATTGATAACTTATATAATGATGTATCAAATATGATTGAAAAAGCCAAAGAACAAGTAGCGATACATGTTAATACAGAGTTAGTTCTATTGAATTGGAAGATAGGAAAAAGAATAAGAGTAGAATTGTTGAACAATAAAAAGCCAGAATATGGAAAACAAGTAATAAAAGAATTAAGTAAAAAACTGGTTATAAATTATGGGAGAGGTTATAGTAGTTCAAATTTATATAGAATGTTGCAATTAAATGAATTTTTTGAAGATTTTGAAATTTTCGCAACACTGTCGCGAAAATTAAGTTGGTCACATTTCATAGAGATTGTAAAAATGGACACGGATGTTAAACGCAAATTTTATGCAACAATGTGTGTAAATGAACATTGGTCAGTTAGAACATTGAGAGAACGAATTGGTTCTGCATTGTTTGAAAGAACCGCTATATCTAAAAAGCCAGAACAAACAATCATAAATGATTTGCAATTATTAAGTAGCGAAAATAAAATGACAACAGATTTATTCTTTAGAGATCCCTATATATTGGACTTTTTAGAATTAAAAGATACGTATAGTGAAAAGGATTTAGAAAATGCAATCATAAGTGAGTTAGAAAAATTTATTTTAGAGATGGGAAATGATTTTGCATTTTTAGCTAGGCAAAAGAGAATAACAATAGACGGAAGAGATTTCTATATAGATTTATTATTTTATCATAGAAAATTAAGAAGATTAGTAGTTATAGAACTAAAATTAGAAGAATTCAAACCAGAACATAAGGGACAAGTAGAACTATATTTGAAATGGTTAGATAAATATGAAAAAGCCGAAGGCGAAGAACCACCGGTTGCAATTATATTATGTGCAACGAAAAGCGATATGATGACAGAATTGTTAGAATTGAATAATAGTGGAATACATGTTGCACAATATCTTACAAATTATGTACCAAAAGATTTATTAGAAGAAAAGTTTTTATCGAGTATAAAAAATGCAAAAATTCAGTTAGAACAAAGAGAGAAATGGAAAGAAATAGGATGATTTTATATAGTTAAAATTTAGAATTGGATTACAGGTCGTAAGGCACCTGACGAAATGAAGCGTAAGAAAAATAAAAATTGTAAGGCTACTGACAAAATCAGTGGTCCTTCTTTTTTCGACAAGTTTTTTTGTCATTTTTCAAATTAATACTTGTGTTTTTGGGATAAATGTAATAAAATAGATATAAATTATCACAAATTGTAGAAGACTTTTCAAATAGGAACATGCAAATCCGACAAAAAAATTCGTGGTTTCATGATTTAATAAAGAAGAAATATTTGAGAAGTAGAGGTGGTTAAGGATGTTTCAAAATATAACAGAAAGTGTAAAAGAACAGGAAAATGCAAAAGTTAATAAAGTAAAATTAATCATGCGAGAATTTTTAAAAGTACAAAATTTAATCATTTTTGTCTTGACAATGCTGATGTCGACTTTGTCAATTGAAGATGAAATTGCTCCTTTTGGACTAGCTATGGTAGCAGCAACGTTAAGTGGTGGAATTCCCGTATTTGGCGTAATTTTGGCAGGAGCCGTTGGCACACTTGCTGGAAATGGCGTACCGAGTTTTTTGAATTTTGTGCTAAGTTCCATTATCTATTTTGCGCTCGTGCTTGTTTTTAAGCCAAAAGTTGCTGTCGAAGAAAGAAATGAATTATTGAAAACGGGAAAACGCTTATTTTTAGCATGTTTTTTAGTATCTTTTTTTCAGAATATCAAAGGAATTGTACTTACATATGATATTTTTATGGCGTTAGTTAGCGCAGCTTTGACGTATGTTTTTTACAAAATATTTGTCAATGGACTTGCTCTCATCAAAAACTGGAAAGTAAAAAAAGCATTTACTTTAGAAGAAGTGATTAGTGCAACGATTATGTTAGCGATTGCAAGTATGGTGTTTAATCGCATCACGATATGGAATTTGCATCTTAGCAACATTGTGATTATTTTTCTTGTGATGTTGCTTGGTTGGAAAAATGGCATGTTGGTTGGTTGCACGTCAGGCTTAAGTATGGGCTTGATTCTTTCGATGATAGAATTGCAGAATGGCTTGCAAATTGCCGTATTTGCTGTTTCAGGAATTTTGGCAGGCTTGTTGAACAAATTCGGAAAAATCGGTGTGATTGTCGGTTTCATGTTGGGAAATAGCTTGTTGATTTATTTAAGCAACGGTGATACGATTAAAATTGTGTATTTTCGAGAAATTTTTATTGCTGCTTTAGGTTTACTATTGGTTCCAAGCAAAATCAAAATTGAGATTGAAGATTTAGTTGGAAAAAATAAATTGCTAAGCGATTTAGGGGAAAATCGTTTGGCGCAAAATGACGAAATGTTGAGCAAATTAAATATCATTTCTGATACGATTTCAGAAATGGTAATTGACACGCCAGAAGAAATGGGCGATTTGGCAGAAGATTTTAAAGATATTTTGTGTGGCAATTTGGAAGAAATTGTAAATAATATGTTTTGCGAAGATATTTTAAATGAAGAAACAAAAATCATAGATGACATTTATCAAACATTGCAAATTAATGATATTATATTAGAAAGCAATTTAATCGAGATTTTCAAAAAACATAATAATTACATTATTATGCAAGATGCGACGATTAAAAATGATTTGCAAGAAATAGCTAAAATCATTAATCGTTCTTATAAAATGTTGCAAATGGAAATGACGAAAAGGCATGAAAAAAACAAGACAGCCAAATCAGTCAAAAAAAGTTTTGAAGATGTTTCAAAAGCCATTAAAAATAGTATTAAAGCAGGACAAAATGTGACAAAAACAAGGTTTTCGGCAAAAGAAAAAGAGTTGCTTGTTTTGCTAAAAAATAAATATCAAAACGTAAATTCGCTCCATATCAAACAGGCGCAAAATGGAAAATATATTGTGGATATTTGGTTTACAAATGATAGAGCAAAAGATAAGCAAGCTGTGAACAATATTTCGAGTTTGCTAAGCAAAAGTTTGGCATCTAAAATCAGTTTTGCAAGAGATAGCAAAAAGCAAGATTATGTGCAAACGTATATGGGCGAGGACAAGTATGTTTTGCAAGTGGGAAGTAGCAAGGTAACCAAAGAAGGAAGCGCTGTTTCAGGAGATTGCAATTTGCAAATGCGCTTGGATGATGGCAAATATTTGTTGGCAATCAGTGACGGAATGGGAAGCGGAAGAAATGCTCGCAAAAGTAGTAAAATGGCGATTCAGATGCTAGAAGATATGTTGACAAATGGATTTGACAATGATGATGCTATCAATTTCATCAATGATAAAGTGCAATTTAACACGGATTCGGACATGTATTCTACATTGGATTTCGCGATTTTGGATTTATACACAGGTGATGTCAAAATTGCAAAAAGTGGAGCTTGCAATACGTACATCAAAAATAAAAAAAGTGTGCGTGTCATTCAATCGCAGACAATTCCTGTGGGAACGCTTGAGCAAACAGAATTGGATGTGCAAACAGCAGATGTTTCAGAAGGCGATATCATCATCATGTGCAGCGATGGTTTATTGGAAACACAAGATGTTGTCAAAAAAGATTGGATGGAAGAATATATTAAAAATATCAGCACAACCAATGTGCAAAAAGTAGCGGATTTAATTGTGGCAGAAGCCATTGATAAAAGTTTTGGAATCGCAAGAGATGATATGACTGTCATTATTGCAAAAGTAGTGAAAAAATAGTCATGTTTGGCGAAAGGAGAAAGGTATGAGTAGAGGAAAAAGATATGATGAGCCGAAACTGAATATAAAAAAAGTGGTGGCAACCGTTGTTGCCATGATCGTTGTCATTATGTTTATGATTTCCATTAAGAAATTGCTTTTTGGTCAGAAATCGCCACGAGAAATTAGCACGGTGGAAACCTATTTTCCAGTGTATGCAAAAGAGAAATGGGGTGTTATCAATCATAATGGGGAAATGATATTGGATACGATTTACGACGAAATGGTTGTTGTGCCAGACAATAGCAAAGATTTGTTCATTTGTACCTATGGGGCGGATTACGAAAAGGAAACGTACCAAACGAAAGTCGTCAACAAGGCAGGCACGCAAATTTTGACGAATTACCAAAATGTGCAAGCCATTGAGAATTCGGATGGAAACGATATTTGGTATGAAAATAACATTTTGAAATTTGAGCAAAATGGAAAATATGGCTTGATTGATTTTTCTGGAAAATTAATTTTGAATGCGGAATATGACAAAATAGAGAGTTTGCCGGGCGTTCAGAAAAATATCATCATTGAAAAAGACGGCTTGAAAGGCTTGGTGAATACGAGCATGGGGGAAATTATTATTCGTCCAGAATACACGCAAATTGCGACATTGACGGATTCGTATGAGAATGGCTATATTGTCCAAAAAGACGGTAAGTATGGTGTGATTAGCGCAGATAGTAAAATAATTTTTGAACCAATTTATGATGAAATCAAAAATGTAACGGCAAATGGTTATTATGTGGTTGCTCAAAATGGAAAATTGGCAGTGGTTAATCAAACAGGTGAAATCAAGTTAAATACAGGGTTTGACACGATTACCGAAATCAATGGAGAGAATGCCACGATGACTTTGAATGGCAAATATGGTGTTATTAATATAGATGGAACTTCCATCATAAGTGCCGAATATGAGGATTTGAAGTACATTTTTGGCACTTATTATGTAGCCAAGAAGAACAATTTGTATGGTATTATTGCAACAACAGGCGAAACTGTGGTCGATTTTACTTATACCAACATGGAATACATAAAAGAAGCGGATTTTATTCAGGCAGACAATGCCAATTACAAAACCGATTTGATTACTAGAGATTTTCATGTCGCTTTGGCGGATGTGATTGTTTCGGAACTGAATGTAAAAGACGGCTACATTCGCGTTCGAGAAGGCGATGAATATGCTTATTACAATTTTAAGTTTGAAAAGAAGACGAATAAAGAAGTTTTGCCAACGAATACGTTGTTTTTGGTCAAAGAATTTGGAAAATATGGTTATGAGAATAAAAATGGCGAGCGAGTTGTGGATTGCATTTACGATGATGCCAAAGAGCAGAATAAATATGGCTATTGTGCCGTCAAAAAAGACGGCGTTTGGGGTTGCCTAAAAGCAGACGGAACCGTGCTAGTTGAGCCATCGGTCAATTTAGATGATTATTTGTATATCGATTTTGTGAATATTTGGCATTTGAATAAGGATGTTAATTTGAATGTTTATACGAAATAAGGAGGTAAAAATGACTCAAAAAGAAATCATAAATATCGTAGAAAAATATGTGAAAGATGCCTGTGAAGCAGATGCTACGGGACACGATTGGTGGCATATTGAAAGAGTTCGTCAAAATGCAGTGTTGATTAACAAATAGGAAAATGCGAATGAGTTTATTGTAACAATGATTGCGCTTTTGCACGATTTGTATGACCATAAATTTTATGAAGGAAATTGCGAAGTAAAATTGTTGAAAATAAAAGATTTGATGAATACGGATATGGCGAAGATAATTGCGCAAGAAAGGCATCAATTTTTGGAAAAGTTTTTACAGGAATTTTGGGATGAATGGGAAGGGAAAAATGAAAATAACTTGTGGCACGGATATCATAGAAATTGAGCGAATTCAGAAGTCAATTGAAAAGTTGGGGGAAAAGTTTTTGCAAACAATTTTCACGGAAGATGAAATTGCTTATTGTGAAGCGCGAAAAGCACAGAAATATCAGCATTACGCGGCAAGATTTGCTGCCAAGGAAGCAGCTTTCAAGGCTTTGAGTGGCAATTTAAAAGGAGGGATGAATTGGCAATTGTTTGAAGTGAAAAAAGAAAAAGATGGAAAACCGAAGCTAGCTATAAAATGCAACGTAAAAGATTTAGAAAACGTTGATATTAGCATTTCGCATTGCAAGCAATATGCGACTGCGAATGTTGTAGCGACATGGAAGGAGTCGGCACAATTTTTTGATTCTCACGCGCATTATAATGACGAAAAATTTGACGAAGACAGGGAAACTGTCATTCAGCAAATTCATAACGAAAATATTACGAAAATGGTTTGCATTGGTTATGATATAGAATCCAGCCAGTTTGCTGTGAAAATTGCCGACCAATATGATTTCATCTATGCCACAGTTGGCATTTCACCAAACGATATTGACAATTTACAAATTGCTGAAATCGATAAAATTCGTGCGTTAGCGAAAAATAACAAAGTCGTTGCCATTGGCGAAATTGGGCTGGATTATTATTGGAATAAGGAAAATAAAAAAAGTCAGCAGGAGTTTTTTGTCAAGCAAATCGAATTGGCAGATGAATTGGATTTGCCCATCGTTATCCATTGCAGAGATGCTGTGATGGACACTTTGGAGATTTTGAAACATCGAATTAATCCGAAAAAAAGAGGCATTTTTCATTGTTGCATGCTGAATAAAGAATTGATAAAAGAGGCTGTGAAATTGGGATTTTACATATCGTTTAGCGGAAATATCACATTCAAAAATGCAAAAGCAAAAGAGGCAATCGAAGAAGTTCCCTTGGATAAAATTTTGATTGAAACAGATAGCCCGTATTTGACACCAGAGCCACTTCGTGGGCAAAGAAATGATTCGCAAAATGTGAAATTAGTGGCAGAGAAAATAGCAGAAATAAAAGGTTTGAAGGTAGAAGAAATAGCGAAAATTTCGTATGAAAATGCGGAAAGAATTTACCAAATTCAAAATAAAATTTACAAAGAACCTCGGTTCAAAAAAATAAAGCAACAAAAATAACATAAAAAAATAGACACATAA